>CAYSBM010000117.1:0-8509 GCA_964429095.1 uncultured Solibacteraceae bacterium
ATGTGATGGCTCACTGGACGGTGATTCGGAGCGAGTAGTTGCCGCTGACGATGAAGCCGAACGGGATGGCGGTCTGCTCGATGGCGCTTTCGGCGCTGGTGAGCAGTCCCCGGTTGGAGGTGCGCCCGTTCTGCATCACGTTGAGCACGCTGGCGGGCAGGCTGGGCAAAGCTTTATCGCCGGCGTAGACGGCCGGCCTCGCCTGGAGAAAAGAGGCGTAGAGTTTGTTGTTGGCGCGTTCCTGGTTGAGGAGCGCCACCGTCTGCGGTAACTCCAGATAGGGGTTCATCATCCCTGCGGCAACACTCATGCGGTTCAGCGTGTCGGCGTCGCTCAACAGGATGCGATGTTCGCCTTTGGGCAGCGTGGCGGGCACGCGCAGCGTGAAATTCTTCTCCACCCGCTCGCCGCGCCAGGGGCGGAGGAACACTTTCACGGAAATCTCTTCCCCGGCGGCGACTTCGTTCTTCTCGATCCAGGCCCGCTCGATGGAGGCAACCAGACGGCGGGGCAGCAGATCGATGGTGGCGTCCACCGCCTTCACTTTGGGCATCTTCACGGCATTGGAAAACAACCGGCCGAACTTGTCTCCCCACCATCCGGCCAGAATCAAAGGTGCGGGGACCGGCATTTCGCCCTGCGCCTGCATGGTGGCCAGCGAGATGCTGGGCAGCCCGTCCACCTCCACTTTGCCGCTGAGGCGGTAGGTGGCCTCCTCGGCGAAATCGTTCAAACCCGCAATGGCGTTATAAAGCGTGAAAGTCATTAGCGCCGGCGTCCATTTCTGTTCGACGGCCACCTGGAAGCGGAAATGTTTCTCGTTTCGGATCTTGTTATCTTGATCAAAGCTGCGCACGCGCACCCTGACCGGGATAACGGGCGCTGATTCGCCGAGCACGCCTAGAATGCCGCTGTGGCGGTCCTGGCGCAGCGCGCCGACAATCTCAGTCGCATTGGCAATCTTGGTGGGCGAGTAAGCCGACGAAAGCACTGTCAGCACTTCGCCTTTGCTCATGGGGAGATTCAGCGGGCCGAGGTTGAAAAACGGGTGGCCGAACGCCAGCACGCGCTTGCCGTCGTTGTAGGTGACCGTCCCCAGGCCGGTCACGCTCATATCTCCAGCCACCAGCACGCCGGCCACAACCTCGCCGGGCGCCAGCGCGTTGCGCCATCCCGGCGCGGGAGCAACGCCGGCCGCCGCTGAACTCGATCCGCCCTGCACCGCTCTCAAACCCAGTTGCTGAAACAGCGGGCCGAACTCGCGCAGGACGTCGGGATGAAACCCCGAGAAAAGCAGGGGAGTCTCAATGGGTATCATCAACGCCTCGTCCGGACCGGCCGCGGACGCGCCCGCTGAAACCGTCTGAGTGAGCAGCTCGCTGGGGACTTCGAGCGCCGCGCGAGCCGGCGGATTGCCAGGCGTGCGGGCGCCGGCGGGCCGTGTCGCATCGAAGTCGTTGATTTCAAGCATCAACTCGATGGGCGTGATCCCGCAAATGGCGTCGGGGGAAAACACGCTAAGGCGCAAGGCCACCGCGCCGGCCAACTTCCCGTCGATGTAGACCGGACTGCCGCTCATGCCGGCGGCCACATTCGTAAGCTTGGCCTTGCCGCCCAGCTTGGCCAGAATGACATCCTGTTTCGGACCCCAGGCGTTTTTCCATAATCCAATAATCTCGACAGGCACCGGCTCCGGTTCCTTGCCCGTGAACACGGTCCCGGCATACCCGCGCAGGCCGGGTTGTCTTTCAGACGCGCGCAGGATCTCGACGCCTCCGGCGCGCGGGCGCACCGGCGCGAGCGAATCGGCGGCGAACGATAAGACGGCGGCCGCGAGAAAGGCAATCCCTGCCAGACGGATGTTTCGCATAGGTGAGCCCCTACTCTCAGTGTAGCTGCAACCAGCGGTCCCCAAAGCTGTGGCTTGATGGCGCGGCACAGGCGCCACATGCCGCAGCCCAGACGGCGATTCGCAACACTTCCCACAGTCTACCATTGGCTGCTATTCCGGCCAGTGCCGCCGCACGCCATCGCGGGAAACGGCGGCTCGCCAGCGGGCATCGAAACGCTCCGCTATATCCGGACGCGAGGCCAACAAGGGTCCCAGGCCAAGGCGCACGTGCGGTTCGGAAACGTCTTCCTCCCATTCCAGGTGGCTCTCGATTTCGCTCCAACTATCGGTGAGCCCGCCGGTATCGATCAGCACGATGCGGTCTCCGCAGACGCCAAAGTTCTTCAGATGAGCGTCCATCGAAAACAAGCCACGCCGCCAGCCCGACTGGCGGAATTCAAGCAGCCGGTTCAGCCACTGCTCCAGCTCGTCAAAACGCCCCGCGGCTGCCAGTTCCGCCAGCCGCGCATGCAAAGTCGCCTCGATGCGCTCGACCGCCTGGCTTACCGTGAGCCAGCCGGGCCAGCCACCCACCTGGACCCGGGTGGGCGGAAACGTGATTTCATTCGGAAGCAGCCCGGTTCCCCGCAACCGGCTCCTGGCCAGAAGCTCCCCCCGCTGCCCTCGTTCGCGGTACAGACGCCACATGGCGCCGACGTGCGTGGTATACCAGAGGCCGCGCGGCAGCACGAGCACCACCGCCTGGATGGCGAGCCGCAACAGGCGGATTTTCCGCGAGGGTTTCTGGAGCAGCCTTTCACCGCCCGGAAGAATGTGCGCCAGCTTCCGTAACAGCTTCCACAGGATGATGAGAGCGGCGATTTCCGAGGGCGAACGCTCGCGGCGCACCACCCAGTGCTCGGAGGCGTAGACCACCTTTCCGATACCTTCGCCCAAACGCCGCAGGCGTTGCCGCGTAAGCTCCTCGGGGGCGTCCGCCAGAACCGTGGGCCGCACGGGAGCGTCCCGGCTCTCCATACCCAGCATTGTCGCTCCCGCACGCCCAAAAGAAAACGGGACCGGACGGAGCCGGTCCCGTGGCCACAGCTCTCCTTCGGAAAGCTACGCTTAGGCAGTGCGCATGGTCTCGCTCTTGTCGCCGCTAATGGCGGCTTGGGCGGCGGCCAGGCGCGCGATCGGCACGCGGTAGGGGGAGCAGGAGACGTAGTTCATGCCCCCGCGGTAGCAGAACTCCACCGAACTGGGCTCGCCGCCGTGCTCGCCGCAAATGCCCACTTCCAGCTTGGGGTTGGTTGCGCGGCCCTTTTTCACGGCCATCTCGATCAATTGTCCGACGCCTTCCTGATCCAGAACGGCGAACGGATCGGCTTTGAAGATCTTCTTCTCCTCGTACTGCTTGGAGAATTTGACGTAGTCGTCGCGCGACAGGCCGAGCGTGGTCTGGGTCAGATCGTTGGTGCCGAAGCTGAAGAAATCCGCCTCGGTGGCGACCTGATCGGCCGTCAGCGCCGCACGCGGGATCTCGATCATCGTGCCGATCATGTAGTGCTGGTCCTTTAAGCCGGCCTTGCCGAGAACCTCTTCGGCCACGCGCTTCACGATGGCCTTCTGGTCCGCGAGCTCCTGCACACTGCCGATGAGGGGGATCATGACCTCCGGCACCACCTTTACGCCCTTCTTGGCCACTTGAACCACAGCCTCGAAGATGGCGCGGGCCTGCATCTCGGTGATTTCCGGATAGGTGATACCCAAACGGCAACCCCGGTGGCCGAGCATGGGGTTGAACTCGTGCAGCTCTTCCACGCGCTTGAGCAGTTCCGGCAGCGCCTTTTTCAGTTCCGGCACCTTCATGCCGTACTTGGCCGCCATTTCCTTCTTCTCCTTCGGAGTAGCGGCGGGCAGCTTGGCGATGTCGACCATCAGGTCCTCACGCTTCGGAACAAACTCGTGCAGCGGCGGATCCAGCGTGCGAATAATCACCGGGAATCCGTCCATGGCCTGGAACAAGCCGGCGAAATCTTTCCGCTGAAGCGGTAGCAACTTGGCCAGAGCCTTCTTGCGCGTCTTCTCATCGCGGGCCAGAATCATGGCCTGCATATTCTCGATGCGGCCCGGGCCGAAGAACATGTGCTCGGTGCGGCACAATCCGATGCCCTCGGCGCCGAACCTGCGTGCCGCTTTGGCGTCGCGCGGGTTGTCGGCGTTGGCGCGCACGCCGAACGAGCCACGGAATTCGTCGGCCCAGCTCATAAACTTGGCCAGGAACCCGGAACTCGGATCGGCATCCAGCGTGTTGGCCTGTCCAGCGAACACCTCGCCCGTGGAGCCGTCAATCGACAGCCAGTCGCCCTCCTTCAGCACTTGGCCAGTCTTGCGCACGGTGACCGCCTTCTTGGACTCTTCCACGGCCAGGTCCTCGGCGCCCGCCACGCACGGCGTGCCCATGCCACGGGCCACTACGGCGGCGTGCGAGGTCATGCCTCCGCGGGCCGTGAGAATGCCCTTGGCCACTTCCATACCGTGGATGTCGTCCGGCACGGTCTCTTTGCGGACCAGAATGACGGGATATTTGGGCGCCTGCGCTACCGCGTCGTCGGCCGTGAAAACAATCCGTCCGACCGCGGCGCCGGGCGAGGCCGGAAGCCCTATGGCGATCTGCTTCAGGCTCTTCTTGGAGGCCGGATCGAGCACCGGGTGAAGCAACTGATCAAGCTGCTGCGGATCCACGCGCAGCACGGCTTCGCGCCTGTCAATCAGCCCTTCTTCCACCATGTCCACGGCGATCCTCACCGCTGCCGGACCCGTACGCTTGCCGTTGCGGGTCTGCAACATGTAAAGCTTGCCTTCTTGGATGGTGAACTCGAAGTCCTGAACGTCGCGGTAGTGCTTCTCGAGCATACCCGTGATTTCACGCAACTGATCGTAGACTTCCGGCATGACGTTCTTGAGTTCCTCGATGGGCTTCGGCGTCCGGATGCCGGCCACCACGTCTTCGCCCTGCGCATTGATCAAGAACTCGCCATAGAACACCTTCTCGCCCGTGGCGGGGTTGCGCGTAAAGCCCACTCCGGTGGCTGAAGTGTCGCCCATGTTGCCGAACACCATGGACTGCACGTTCACCGCCGTGCCCAGATCGTCGGCGATCTTGTTCATCTTCCGGTAATGGCTGGCGCGGGGATTCCACCAGGAGCGGAACACGGCGTCGCGCGCTTGGGTGAGCTGCGCTTTGGCGTCTTGCGGGAACGGCTTGCCGGTCTTCTTCTGGACCAGCTTCTTGTAATCTTCGATGACCACTTTCAGGTCTTCGGCCGTCAGATCGGTGTCGAACTTGGCCTTCACCTTCTTTTTCCGTGCGTCGAAGATGTGCTCGAATTCGTCCTTGGGAATCTCCAGCACCACGTTGCCGAACATCTGAATGAAGCGGCGGTAACAATCGTAGGCAAACCGCGGGTTGCCGCTCTTGGCGGCCAGCGCTTCCACCGTCTGATCGTTGAGCCCCAGGTTCAAGATGGTGTCCATCATGCCCGGCATGGAGAACTTGGCTCCGCTGCGCACGCTGACCAGCAGGGGGTTCTGTGTGTCGCCGAGCTTCTGGCCCATACGGCTCTCCAGCGTGGCCAGCGCTTCGTCGATCTGGGCGTCAATTTCAGCCGGAACTTTGCGGTCGTTGGCGAAATAAATATTGCAGACTTCAGTCGAAATCGTAAATCCCGGGGGCACCGGCACGCCGGCCCGGCTCATTTCGGCCAGCCCCGCACCCTTGCCGCCCAGGATGTCTTTCATCTTCCCATCGCCGTCGGCCGTGCCGCCGCCGAAGGAGTAGACGTATTTCTTCATAAAGCACCTGTTCTCCTTATAGGAATTTTTCTATCCAAGTCCATTGGTAACGATCTCCGAAAAATCGGCGACCGACGAAAACTTCTTAAGTAGCTGCGCCAAAAACGCCAGCCGGTTGGCCCGGATGCGGGCATCGGCCGCGTTCACCAGAACCTTGTCAAAGTAGCGGTCCACCACCGGGCGCAAAGCCGCGATTTCGGCCAGATCCTCGCCGGAAACGCGGCCCACCGCATCGTAGAGGTCGCGCTCCGGCCCCTGCTCGATCAAAGTCTCGTCCACACTGCCTTCCGGGAAGCCAGCCTGGCGCAATATATTCTTGATGCGTTTGAAGCTGGCCGCGACAGGTTCGAAATTCTCTGTGGGGCGCACTTCGTGCAGCGCCTTCAGACGCCGCTCCAGGTCTGCGAGATTGTCGCAACCCGCGGCCATGGCCGCCCTCACTTCGTCATACGGGTATCCGCGCACTTCGCGGAAATAGTAATCCACCCGGTCGCGGAAAAATTCCAGAAGCTGCCCGTCGCCGCCTGCCAATTGCGCAAGCGAAAGCTCCAGTTTCCCTTCCACCAGGATCTTTACCACGCCCTGTGCGGCGCGGCGCAAAGCGAAGGGATCGCTGGACCCGGTGGGGGCCAGGCCGATCGCGAAGCACCCGCGCAGCGTGTCGAGTGTGTCGGCCGGCGCGTCCAGACGCCGGCCGGGGTTGAGGGAATACTCGCCTCCATGCTCACGGGCTGGTAGTGCTCGTATATGGCGAGCGCCACTGGTTCAGGTTCACCCTGCGCCCGGGCGTACAATCCGCCCACCACGCCCTGTAACTCGGTGAACTCCTTTACCAGCTCGGTGGTGAGATCGCATTTGCTAAGTTCCGCCGCACGCACGGCCGTTTCATCGCCGCCCAGTTCCCGCACCAGCGCCATGGTGCGCCGGGTCTTGTCCAGATAGCTGCCCAGCCTGGCCTGGAAGGTGACATGCGCCAGGTCAGCCACCCGCTGGGCGAGCGGCTTGCGCTGGTCCACATCCCAGAAAAAGCGCGCGTCGTTGAAGCGCGCCCGTAGCACGCGTTCGTTACCCCGGCGAACCAGGCCTTCCGGATCGCCTGCGGTGTTCATGACGGCGATGAAGTACGGCGCCAGGCTTCCGTCGCTGTTTTCCACCGAGAAGTATTTCTGGTGATGGCGCATCACCGTCACCAGCACTTCTTCGGGCAGTTCGAGATATGCCGCATCGAAGCCGCCGAGAATAGGAGTGGGAAATTCCGTAATGAAGACCAGCGTTTCCAGCAAAGCCTGGTCCATCTTCACCTGCAAGCCGCGCCCGGCCAGCAGTTCCCGGATCCCTTCCTGAATGCGCCGCCGCCGGTCCTCAGCACGCAGCAGGACGAAATTCCGGGCCAGCATCTGTTCATAGCTGCCGGTGGTTACCGGAAAGCGGGGTACGCCCAGCCGGCGGTGGCCGCAACTGGTGTTGCCGCTGGATACGTCCGCCAGCTCAAAGGGAACCACTTCATCGCCCAGCAGCGCCACGATCCAGCGAATGGGACGGATAAAGCGCGGTCCACCCTTGCCGGTCCAGTACATCGTCTTGGGGAAGTAGATTCCCAGAATAAGACCGGGAGCCGCTTCGGCCAGGATATCGCGCGCGGCGCGGCCCGCCACCTTCTGGCGCACGGCCAAGTACTCGCCTTTGGGCGTCGAAATTCGCTCCAGATTTTCAACCTTCACGCCTTGCTTCTTGGCGAATCCGGCCGCCGCGGCGGGCGGGGCGGCAGCCGGCGGACCCATGACCAGCTCTTCGGTATCAGCCTGGCGCTCGGCGAGACCTTCAGCCAGCAGCGCCAGACGCCTCGGCGTGGCCTCCACCCAGGCCACCTTACCGCCCAGCCGGCACTCTTCGATAAGCTTGCCGAACGATTCGCGCAGTTGCCCGAGCGCTGGCTGGATCATCCAGTCCGGAATTTCTTCGGTGCCGATCTCAAGCAGGAAGTCGCGCCTCATGCGGCCGCCTCCGCGTTGGCCTGTTCAAGGTAGGCTTGCGCCACCGCCACCGCTAGTTTGCGCACCCGCGCGATGACGCCCACCCGCTCGGTCACGCTGATGGCTCCCCGCGCGTCCAGCAAGTTGAAGGCGTGCGAACATTTCAGCACCTGGTCGTATGCCGCCAGCAAAGGGAAGCGTTTCTTGTCTTCATAATCCGGCCATGCGTCCAGCAAACGCCGGCATTCTTTCTCATGAAGCTCGAACAGTTGCCACAGCGAAGCGATGTCCGCCATCTCAAAGTTGTAAACCGAGAACTGCAATTCGTCGGCATGCCGCACGTCTGCGTAAGAGAAACCGGACGCCCACTCGATGTCGTACACGCTGTCGACGCCTTGCAGGAAGGCCACCAGCCGCTCCATGCCGTAAGTGAGTTCGGCCGGCGCCAGATCCAGATCCACGCCCCCGCACTGCTGGAAGTAGGTGAACTGGGTGATCTCCAGCCCGTCCATCATCACTTGCCAGCCGATGCCCCACGCGCCCAGAGTAGGCGATTCCCAGTTGTCTTCCTCGAACTTGACATCGTGTTTGCCAAGGTCGATGCCAATGGCTTCCAAACTGCCCAGATACTGCTCGATGACATCGCTGGGAGAAGGCTTCAGAATGACCTGCAACTGCTGGTGCTTGTACAGCCGGTTTGGATTTTCGCCATAACGCCCGTCGGCCGGACGCCGGCTGGGCTGGATGTAGGCCACCCGGTAAGGCCGAGGGCCCAAGACCCGCAGAAAAGTTTCCGGGCACATGGTCCCGGCGCCGACTTCCACATCGTAAGGTTCCTGAATGATGC
>CAYSBM010000118.1:0-3860 GCA_964429095.1 uncultured Solibacteraceae bacterium
CACCATCGTTTTCTCCACGCCGAACGAGCCCGGCTCCCTCTTCGCCTGCTTGCAGGTTCTCAACGAATTCGGCATAAATCTAACCAAGCTGGAATCGCGTCCGATCCCGGGCAAGCCCTGGCGCTACCTGTTTTACCTGGATCTGGTAGGCCATATCGAAGAGCCGCGCGTCGCCAACGCCCTGCGCCATTTGCAGGAACTGGCCGACTTTTTGCGCGTGTTGGGTTGCTACCAGCCATCGCGCTAGGCGGCGCCGGGCGGGGCCGGCTTTCAACATTTCCGCCGCGGAGGTTGAAGGCGGGAGGCGGTGAGCGTGAAGCCGCGCTGGTTTTCAAAGCCGTCCACCCGCGCCCGTACGGCAACCAGCGGCTGCGTGGTGAGGTGGCCATAGCGGCGGTAGCCATCAGCAAACAGCGCTACCTCGGCGAACCCCTCGTAATCGGCCAGTGTTAGAAACTTCATGGCGCCGCTGGCGGCGCCGTGTACGCGCTCGGCCACAATCAAGCCGCAGACCTCCACTTCCCGGCCCAGATACTGGATCAGGCGCGCCGACGGCACATAGTGGTTCCAGTCCACGCCGCGCGCCAGATAGTCCAGTGGATGGCAGCTCACCGTAAAGCCGAACAGTTCGTGCTCCCATTGCGGCCTGGCTTGTTCGCCGTCCGGCAACTCTTCCTCCGCCCCGCTTTCAAACAGCGGCAGGCGCGCAGCAGCGGCTTCCAGCCGGCACAATCGCCAGAACAGGCGCCCCCGCGGTTCACCGAAAGAAGCAAAGGAGCCGGCTTTAAGCAACGCCATCCATTCGGCATGTTGAGGGCGCACGCGGCGGTAAAAATCGCCCACCCCGGCATACGGCGCGCCGGCGCGGATGCGCGCGGCGGTCTCCGGAGCGATCCCCTTGATTTGGTCCAACGGGAGACGGATCGTGTTACCCCGCACCAGAAAGCGTTCGCCGGACAGATTGACGTCCGGCGGCAGGAACTGCGCGCCGAGGCGCAGGGCTTCCAAGACGTACACGATGGGAGCATAGAAGCCGCGCCGGTTGCTGAGCACGGCGGCGAGAAATTCAATGGGGTAACGCGTCTTAAGATAGGCGCCCTGAAAAGCCTCCACTGCATACGCCGCCGAGTGGGCTTTGTTGAACATGTAGCCGGCGAATTCCTCCAGCATCCTCCAGACCCTTTCGGTTTCTTCCGCCGTGTGGCCGAGCGCGAGGGAACGCGCGCGGAACTCCTCGCCCAGGCTGGCGATCAGGCGGCGGTCCTTGTTTTTCACCAGCGCCCGCCGCAGCAGATCGGCGCGGCCCCACGGCATCCCCGCAAAGCCATGGGCCACCAGCAGAATATGTTCTTCGTACGCCATTAAGCCGTAGGTGTCGGCAAGCAGAGGTTCCAGCCAGGGGTGCGCGTATCTGACCGGTTCAAACCCCTGATAGCGCCGCGCAAAGGCGCGCTTCTTGCCCTCGTTGGCGGCGCCCGGACGGATGATGGACTCGGCCGCCGTGAGGCAATCGATATCACGGCAGTTGGCCATCACCAGCAACGACGTCATGGCCGGCGATTCGATATGAAAGACGCCGCGCGCGCGGCCACTGGCGATCGTTTCCCAGGTGGCCGCGTCCTCCAGGTCGATGGACTCCAGGTCGAGGTCCACGCCGCGATTGTCCTGAACCGCCGCGCGCGCATCCCGCAGCACGCTCAAACCCGCCTGCCCCAGCAGGTCCATTTTGAGCAGCCCCAACTGTTCGACGTCGTCCATGGCGTAGTGTGTGGTGAGCAACCCCTTGGCGTTCCGGAACACCGGCATGCGCGAGTTGATGGGCGCGGCGCTTATCACCAACCCGCAGGGGTGGGTCATGAAATGCCGCGGCACGCCTTCGAGTGCAGCGGTCATTTGAAGAATGGTGCGATACGGCTCCTCTTCAATGGGAAGGCGCCGGCACTCGGGCGTTTGGCGCACCAGCGGCTCGGCGGCTCCCGAAAAATGCGGCAAGTGAGCGGTAAAACGGCGCGCCTCACGCTCACTGATGCCGTACACCTTGGCGATATCGGCCACGCTGGACCGTCCCTGAAAGGTGTTGAAGGCGCCGATACAAGCCACTTGCTCTTCCCCGTAACGTGCAAAGACATAGCGCACGACCTCGTCGCGGCGGTCCCAGGGTAGATCCAGATCGATATCGGCCAGCTTGGCAAACTGCATGCGCTCCTTGTTCAGGAAGCGCTCAAATGAAAGGCCGAAGCGGAACGGACAGACGTTGCTGATACCCAGCGCGTAACAGACCAGGCTGCCGGCGGCGCTGCCTCGCGCCAGCGTCTGTATGCTGTGGCGGCGGGCCCACTCCACCAGATCCGCAAAAATCAAAAAATATTCGGAGTAGCCCACCTCTTCGATCACACGCAGCTCGCGCTCCAGGCGGGAGTAAACCTGGCTGCGGTCCGCCAAATGCGCGTAGCGGCGCCCGGCACCCTCCAGCGCCAGACGCCGCAAACAGGCGGCGGGAGTCTCGCCGCCGGGAGGCTTGAACTCCGGCAAGAGAATCTCACCTAATTGAAAATCGTACCGGCAGCGCTCGGCGATGCGCTCTGTGTTGGCCAGCGCTTGCGGCAACCCCTCAAAGCGGCGTTCCATTTCCGCGGGTGAGTGCAGGTGGTAGTTGCCTGGCCCCAGCTTGTCCGGATGTGGCTGGCTGAGCAAGGTAAGCGTGCGCATGGAGGCCAGGATGTCGTAGCGCAGACGGTCTTGCGGCGCACGGTAATGGGTGGCGGCGGCGGCCACCAGAGGGATCCCGAGCCGCCGCCCCAAGCGCGCGGCCACGCGGGCACATCGCAGATGTTCGGGCGTGTGCGGCGCGACCTGAAGGGCCATGCGCGACTGGAAGATTTCGCGCAGCTCTTGCAAGAATGGTTCGTCAACCGCCTCCGTCAGACATATCAGCCCCTGGCCATAGCGCGCCACATCCTCCAGCGTCACACCGCTGGCGCGGGTGGCGCGCACTGATATCAACCGGCAGAGATTGGCGTACCCGCCGGCATTTTCCACCAACAGAATCAAGCTGCCGCCACCGGCCAGGGTCACTTCGCTCCCGGTCACCGGATGCAAGCCCGCCTCGCGAGCCAGTTTGTAGAACTGGACGGCGCCGGCCAGAGTATCGCGGTCGGTGAGCGCCAAAGCCGTAATGCCGAGCTGGCAGGCGGCGGCCACCAGTTCGCCGGGGCTCATGGTGCTGTCCAGCAGCGAGTAGTAGCTGTGATTATGGAGCGCGGCGTACGCCATCACGCAGCCCGAATAGTGTAAATGTTTACATATCCTGGCGCAAAATGCAACTGAGAACAAGACAACGCCCGCAGCACAACCACACAAGGAGGTGGACCCAATCGGCTCATGCTGGGAAAAACCTGCCTCGTAGCCGCCATCGCCTTTGTTCCGGCCGCCTGGAACATGGATGACACGCGGCGTGAGGCGCCCCTATATTCCGCCGCCAGTGTCGTCAATTCCGCGGCCAACACGGGCGAGCTCGCGCCCAACACTATCGCTACGGTCTACGGCAAGGGATTGTCCTATACCGAACGCGCCCTGCAATGGGAAGACATCAACAACGGCATACTGCCCACGCTGCTGCCCTCCACCGGCGTGCGCGTCTTTGTCGGATCAGTTGCCGCACACCTTTACTATGTTTCACCCACCCAGATTAATTTCCTGATCCCTTGCATCTTCAAACCTGGCGAAACCGACTTGCAGATCACTCTGGACGGGCACGCCGGTCCGCCAGTTCGCATCAAACTGCTGGAATCGGCGCCGGCTCTGTACCTGTCCGCCCAGGCTACGGCCATCGCCACGCGGCCGGATGGGTCGCTGGTCAA
>CAYSBM010000118.1:3870-8505 GCA_964429095.1 uncultured Solibacteraceae bacterium
GAAGTGATCGTGCTGTACGGCACGGGCCTGGGGCCGGTGGTACCGGAGGCAAGCTACGGTGAACTGCCTCGGGGCGCAGCGTGGCTCCAGCGTATGTCAGACCTGAAAGTATTGATAAACGAGATTGCGGTTCCCGGCGAACACATCCTGTATGCCGGCCTGACGCCGGGTTACGCAGGCCTGTACCAGGTCAATCTACGGCTGCCGGAGGTCTTGAACGCCGATCCAGAGATCCGCCTGGGCATCGGCCCGCGCTCCAGCCCGCCCGGCATCCGGCTGGCCGCGCGCGCCAGCGTCTCCAACGCTGCTGCCTGTGCGCGCCGCTGGGTCCCCTCGGAGAACCAGATTCAATTTGTGGCACAATCGGCAACATGCCTATGCTCTCCCGCCGATCGGTTCTCACCGCGAGTCTGGCCCCGGCCGTGGCCCGTGCCGGCGACGGCCCCGTTGTCCGCTTTCCACGAAAGATTCGGGTGGGGTTGCTGGGTTTGGACGGGCACATCGCCGAAATCCTGTCCCCTCTGCCCTGGCTTCCGGATGTCGATGTGGTTGCCGTTTCCGATCCGGACACGGCCGCGCGCAAGCGCCTGTCCCAGAACCAGCGCCTGGCGCGCACACGTTTCTACCAGGACCATCAAGAGCTGCTCGATCGGGAAAAGATCGACGTAGCCGCCGTCTGCAATCCAAACGGCGAACGCGCCGCGCTGATCTTGAATTGCCTGGGCCGCAAGCTGCACGTGATCGCCGAAAAACCGCTGGCTATCCAGCGCGGCGATCTGGATGAAATCAAGCGCCGGATGGCGGGCGCGGGCGTGCGGCTGTCGATGCTGCTTCCCATGCGTTATGAGCCGCCATACTTAGCGCTCAAACAGATCGCCGACAGCGGCGAGATCGGCGAAGTGGCCCTGATCGACGCGCAAAAATCCTATAAGAGCGGCTCGCGCGCTCCCTGGTACACCAGGCATTCTTCCTATGGCGGCACCATCCCTTGGATCGGCATACATATGGTGGATCTGATGCGGTGGACCAGCGGACGGGAACTGACCGATGCCGTATCGTTCCAAACCCACATTGCCTATCCCGAGCTCGGCGATATGGAAAACGTCACCGCCACGCTCTTCCGGCTGGATAACGGCGGAGCCGCCACCTTGCGCATGGATTACCTGCGCCCGGAAAGCGCTCCTACGCATGGCGATGACCGCTTGCGGCTGGCGGGCACTCGTGGGATTGCCGAATATATGGCGGCAACCGGGGTTACCGTGATAAGCGCCCGCCGCCAGCCGCGTGTGGTCGAACGACTCCCTGCCCGGCGCTGGCTGTTTATCGAGTTCTTGCAATCGGTGTACAACGGGGCCCCCGAAACACTTTCCCTGGCGGACATATTCCGTGCCAACGAGATCGTCCTGGCGGCGCGGGACGCCGCCAACCGGCGCCATGTGGCGCAATTGTAGCCCGGCGCAGCGTTATCAGCCTCGCCGGAAAAATATCGCCTTTGCTTTCAAATAGCTAAAAAGATCTAAGAATCTGCATTCACTTGCGCCCTCTTATCCTTGGGGCATGAAAGTCAACCCCCGGTTGAACTTCATGCACAGGGACATGGGAACCGATCCAATTATTATCATTATCGGCGAACTGTGGTAGTTTTCCCTTTTCTGTAACCTGACACCATGCGCGCCACAGGCGCATGCCGACCGAATATCAACCAGCAACCTGGTTGCCCTTTCTAGGGGATTTTCTGGTATGATTCCTAGGGGTACTACTAGTTTGAGTACTCCTAGGAGCACCAGGTCTAGTGCTGCCGAAAGTGTCCTAAGCCAGGAATTTATACATGAACGGCAAGGCCATAGGGGCCTTGGCAGTTGCACTTATTACTCAATTCTGGCCGGGTGGCACACCACATGCCATCGGTATGTACACCTGGATGGCGGTTTCGCCATCCGCACACCAGCCCCCAGCCAACCGGCAAGCTCTCCCCAACCCCGGAGTCCGGTTATTCCGAGCCGGCCAGTACATGCAAGCTGCCAGTCACTTTCTCGCCCGGACCCAGCAGGCGCTGGCATGCGGAAATCTTTCTCAGGCCGTGTCAAGCATCAACGACTTGGCGGGATGCCATTTCGCCACATTCCAGTACAAGCAGGCGATGCGGCACTATCTAGAAGCTAAGCGGCTCGCTGAACAAGCCGGTGTGCGTGATCACTTGCCGGGGCTGTGGGCCAACATCTCGTCTTTGTACTTCCAGTTGGGCGAAGTGGAAGCCGCCAGATACGCGGCTGAACAAGGGTTGCGAAGTTTGCCGCCGGGAATGGTTCCACATTACCGGCCTTTGTTGATGTTGCAGCTCGCGAAGGTTTATTTCCGGCTGGGTGAGCACGCTGCCGGGACTCGCCTCTATCAGGCGGCGATTGAAGAAGCGGCGCACCGCGGCGATGTGGAAGCACAGGCGCGGGGTTGGGATCACTTCGGCTGGGACTTGTTGTTCGCCGGAGACCTGCATGCCGCCGAGCGGGCTCTGACCGAGGCCTTCCGCCTGAGGCGCTTGAGCAAGAGCCCCGCCGAAGCGCTCAGCTATCAAAAACTCGGACTGCTGAAGCTGGCGCAAGGCGATCTACAAAGCGCGGAGGTCTTTATACAAAAGGCAGTGGATGTCTGCCGGTTCTCGGCCGCGACTATTCCGCCGTGGGGCGTCTATCATGCGCGCGGACAGTTGCGCGCGGCCCAGGGACGCATGCGGGCAGCTCTGGAGGACTTCCGCACGGCGCTCCTGCTGGCGCGACGCTGGAAACTCGAGGCATTGCCGGCAGACTCCGTGCGCATCGCAGCAGGCGTTGGTCTCGAACAGATCTCAAATTCTTTCGTGAACACCGGCAACCGCTTATATCTTCGACAACCCAACCGCGCTCTGGCGGAAGAGACTCTGGCGGCGGCCGAAGAAAACCGCGCCTGGGCGCTTCGGAGCTTGCTGGTCAGCCGCGCCCGTACGGAAGCCGCCTTGCCGGAAGCATATTGGCAAACGCTGGCCGGGCTGCAACGGGCTGAGGTGGCTGTGCTGGCCTCCGGCAGTCCAACCGCGCGGCAGCAGGCGTCCAGATTGCGGGCCGCGCTCACGGAGATGGAAACCCAGGCGGGTCTGGCCGTACGTGCTGGGGTGGCCCGTCTGGCGACCGCGCCGGGATCTCTTGTGAGGCGCATCCAGAAGGTGCTTGCTCCAGACGGCGCGCTGTTCGTATTTCACATTGGAGAGAATGAAAGTTGGGTGTGGGCGCTCACCCGAGCTGATTTTGCCCTATACCATATTGCTGGCCGCAACACGATTACGCCTCTGACGGTGCGTTTCCGGAACGCGGTGATCCACGGTGCGCCGGAGGCTGGCCAATTGGGCGCGGAGTTATACAAGGCACTGTTCGGAGCGTGTCCGCGCACCGTGCTGGCCAAACGGGATTGGATCCTCGTGGCCGACGATGCACTCCATCACATCCCGCTGGCGGCCTTGAACGCCGGGCGCAACAGCGCGGAAATTCATTACTTGATCAGAGATCACAGTCTGCGTTTCGCGCCTGCCTGCGCGATGCTGGAACCGGCCAAACCTTTGGAAGGCAAATTCCTCGCCGTCGGCGACGCCATCTACAACCGTGCAGACCCCCGGTGGCCGCGCACGCCCGGTGCGCCGAATTCCTGGTGGCGGCCGTGGTTTTCCTGGTGGCCGTTCCCGCACGCTGTGGCACGCGCCGCCACTGGCGGCTCAGAACCGGTTGTGCAACTTAGCCGCCTGGTTGGCAGCCGGCAGGAAATTCACGCTTCCGCCCGGGCTTGGGGCAGTCCCCCACAGCCAGCCACGCTGCTGATGGGGATGGATGCCTCGATTGCGGGCTTACAACGGGAACTGGGACGTAAACCCGCAATCGTCCATTTGGCGGCTCACTTTCTGCGCGGGCCGGATTCAGCCTGCCAAGTGGGTGTGGCTCTCAGCTTGCGGCCGGACGGGCAAGTGGAGCTGCTTGTGCCACAAGCAGTCTCCGGCTTGCGGTGTCCGGGTTCGCTTGTCGTACTAAGCGGTTGCAGCAGCGCCAGCTACCCCAGCACCGCGGATTCCGAGCGGCTTGCGCGAGCCACGGCTTATTCACTGCAAGCTGGTGAAAGCCCGCGTTTGGCTCTGCCCGCGGAAGGAATACCCGGCTTGTCACGCGCCTGGCTGGCAGCGGGCGCACGCGCCGTGGTGGGCAGCTTGTGGCCCACGCCGGACGACACAGGCCAACTGTTCCAGTCTTTTTATTCAGCCCTGCGGCGTGGCGCCACTAGTAGAAATGGATCTGAGATTGCCCAGGCGCTCCGGCAAGCCCAGTTGGAAATGCTCGCTACGAAAAGCTGGCGATCTCAACCACGCTATTGGGCGGCGTTTTTTATTACTGGCAAGGAATGAACCGTCATGTTCGGTTTGCGCAAACAGAAACCCGATCAACAGATCCAGCCAACGCTCACCGAAACCGACCCCCCGGTCGAGTCGAACCACCCTGCGGATTCTGGCTCCGAGGATTGGGCTGCCTTGGTCAGGCGCATCCAGGCAGGGGACCCGGACGGCATGGAGGACCTTTACCGCGTCTTTGCCAGGGGTGTGCGCTTTCATCTTTGCCGGCGACT
>CAYSBM010000119.1:0-8492 GCA_964429095.1 uncultured Solibacteraceae bacterium
GCGGCGCGGTCGAACTTCCCGTCCAACTCAATCGCCAGCGGCTTCTTCGAACGGGGCAGCGGCACTTTGGCAGTGGCGAATTCGGCCGTGAGCCCCCGGATGATTTCTACGCGCTCTTCAGGAGTCAGCTTCTCCTCGGGCCGCAAGGCGGCCGCAAGCAGGACGGCTAGAGCCAGCGCTGCTGCCGGCGCGCGCATCATTCCACCTCATCATCCTCCAGGCGCGCCAGCGCCGGACGTTGCCTCAAAACCGGAGCCTTGGCCAGGAGCACAAACAAGAGAGACACCACCACGGTGGTCAGAATACTAGCCTCGGGGCCATAGTCGCCGCCGCTCCATAGCGCGGTCGTGTGCCAGCGCATCTGGTAACCCGTCACCCTCATTGTAAACCCACTTAGATTGGCGCCAAATAGCGGCAGCACCCAGTTCCATCCGAAGTGAAGTCCGATCGGCAGCCACAGATCCCCGCTGCGGAGGAAGGCGTAACCGAGCAGCACGCCCCACAGGGTCGTGTTGACCAATCCGAGCCAGGAGAAATTCAGGTTCCCGCGATGCGCCAGCCCAAACAGTACACCCACCGGCAGCAGGGTAGCGTAAGTTCCCAGAGGACCCAACAGAACCTGGAACCCGTACCCACGGAACAGCATCTCCTCGCCGAAAGCGCCAAATACCAACATGATGGTAGTGAAAAGAATGATGCGCCACTCGGCTCCCTCGCCGGAGGTTTCCAGGTGAGCCAAGCCCGCCAGCAACGGCGCGCCGGTCACCGCATAAGCTGCCAGCACCCCCGCCAGCAATCCGATCAAGACGTTGCGCCGCGAAGCCCGGCTCCAATTCAAACCGATCGCCGTCAAAGGCGCGCGTTCGTAAACCCGCAGCGCGAACAGATTCGCCGCCAAAGCGCTCAGCAAGACGCTCAACACCGCTCCCGCGAAAGGTCCGCCGAGAGGGAAAAACAGTAAAGCGAACAAGCGCATTCCCGCCAGACACGCTAGAGCGTACACGCCCACTTTAACAGCTACGTTCAGCCGCGCCTGAGAGCCTGAATGCGGCATTCTCGCTCTTAACAGAGCTTCGCCAGGCGCCGGTTCACATCCTCGGCGAAGCGGCGGATATGGGCGCCGGCGTATTCGGCAGGATCGATGGTGACGTCCTGGACAAGCGGCGTGAGGTCCATGGCGAAGGTCAACATTTGAGCGGCGTCCACGGCGTGGCTCTCGAAATAGGTGGCGTGTGCGCGCCGGCGCGCCAGCGTCGCCAGGTCATACCGCTTGCCGCCGGCGATCTGCGAATCGAACACGCCGAGCAAAGCAGCCGCCAGATTTTCGTGCTCATCAAGCCGGAAGAGCACCTTGTCGGAATCCACCATCCAATCCAAATCGCGCCACACTTCGCAGCCGTAAAGTCTGTTGGGCCGCAAAGCCTCGGGCAACGCTCGGATAGCGGCGATCACGCGCAGCGCCACAGCCACGTGCGTGTCGTGCTTGTCGGCCAGATTGTGCGTATAGACAATGCCTGGACGCGCAGCGCGGAACAACGCTTCCAGGTCCTGACGGGGGCCCGCCTCAGCGGGGCTCTTCACCGCCGAACTTGGATAGTCCAGGAACGCCACCGCTGTGTACTCGCCGACGAAAGCGGCCTTCTTCTGCTCCCGGCGGCGCACGGCGCGCATCTCCGCGTCACTGTAGTTGGCATACAGACCGTCGCGCGGGCTTCCCGCCCCGTCTGTCATTACCACCGCCAAGAACCACTGATCATCCCGGCCAAAGCCGGCCAGGATGCCATCGGCCGCCATGATCTCGATGTCGTCCTGATGGGCCGAAATAGCCATGTGGGTGGTGCGCGCCAGGGCGGCATCTACGGAGGCGCCATCCGGAACATAGATCTCGCTGGCAGCTTGATTCAGTTTCATCGGTTACCCTCCTTGGAAATCCTCGGCAAACTAGCGGCGGCGATGGATTGTCCCACACGCCGGCTTTTTTCATCCGGCAGCGCGATGCTGTAGCGTTCCGCCATCTCCGGGAACTCCTCGCGCAAGACTTGTTTGGCGCGCTCGACCAGAATGTCTCCTCCGGGACCGGTGGTTACGCGGCCGAGCACCAGAATATGTTTCAGCTCATAGAAGTCAGCGTAGTGCGCAATCGCATAGCCCAGATAGGTTCCGATGGTTTGATATACCTGCCGGGCGAGGCTGTCGCCGGCTCGCATCTTCTCCTGCAAGACAACCAGGCGTTCCGGCAGCCCGAGCCCTTCGGCAAACTCCATGCCGGCGCCGGCAGCCACCCGGTTGGCGCCCACCTGTGAGAAATACTGCACGCCGCAGCCGGCATCGCCGCTCCACTCATCCACCGGCCCGTTCTCACGGTAGTCCACAGGCACGAAGGCCAGTTCATTCAGCCAACCCGTGATATTGCCAGAGTGGTCAACGTAGCCTGCCGCCTGACTGGATCCCAGCGCAATTCCAAGCACGGGATTGTCGCCGATGGACATCGAGCCCGCCAAGGCGGTCACCTCGCCGTCGTTGACCACCTCCAGCGGCACGCCCAGCTCATCGCGTATACGCAGGAACATGTCCGCTACCTTCTCTTCGAAAACTTGCTTGGGCACCCCGCGGAACAGGGAAGCCACCCGAACCCGGTTATTGATATAAATGCCCGCGGCGCTGCCTCCGACCGCATCCAACCGTGGCATCTTGGAGGCGGCCCGGCGGATGGAATCCATGATGCCCTGATAGTGGTACTCCGGATCGCTCTGGTTGCGCGGATCCCAAACCACTTCTTCGCTGTAGACGGCTTCACCGTCAATCACAGCGCTGGCCTTGCGGTCGCTGGCGCCCAGATCGAAACCCACCCGGCAGCCGTCCAGGTTACGCCCGAGGGGAATGGTAGATTCCCAGCTGTCGGGAACCTTGTCCGCCCCGGTAACCACCACGGTGAAGGGGTGCTCGTAAACTCCGCCCATAAATTCCGCGTCGAAAGCGCGCGCACCACCCGGCGAGTAAGCCGTCCGGATGAATTCTCCAATCGGCTCCGGCCCCCCAACGTAGAGCTTCCAGCCGCCGCGCTGCCACAACAAGAACTTGACGATGCGCTCAACGTAGCGCTGGCTCAGCTCGAGCGAACGGCTATCGCCGGTGATCACTTGAGTGGAAAAGGCCGACACCGAACCATCGGCGCGTTCCAGCGCCAACTTCAAAGGAACGCCGCCTGCGCCGCAAAGCTTGCGGAATTCGCGGTTGAACAGCGAGGCCGGTAGGAATCCGTGGTCCAGCGGCGGCCTGACACGCATGGATACGGGAAGAACTGGGATTGACATATAAATTTCAATTCTAGCCTTTCCGGCGGTCCTTAGCGGCGCTTGTTAACATGAACCTCATGCGGAAAGTCAGGCTGGCCCGGCCAGGCATTCTCTTGCTGGCAGTTCTGTCCTCGTCCGGACAGCCTCATTCCGGCCGTCCCTTGGTGGGCGCCATCCGTTGGGATGCCTGGCATGGAAAACTCGGAGAACCCGGACGCGCCGTCGAGCGATCCCTGGGAGCAGAAAAATGGCGCACTCGTTTGCCATTCTTCGCGCGCATCCTGTCGCCCTCCTGCGTCTCGATTGACGGCAGTTCTCCGCAGGTGATGGACCGCGAAATCCGTTATGCCGTTCAAGCGGGCCTGAATTATTGGGCGTTTGTGACTTATGACGAGGGCGACCCTATGAGCCTCGGCTTGAAGAATTACCTGAACAATCCGCACAAACGGGGTCTGCGCTTCTGTCTGATCTCGGAAGAGGAACGTTGGGGTGGTCCGGACACCTGGCGGATGCATGCGCAGCGCCTGACCACCCTGATGCGCAATCCAGCCTACCTGCGCGTGCTCGATCGGCGTCCGCTGTTGTTTCTGGGCTTCATCAGCGACGAGACCACGCGCCTGCGCTGGGGCGGCATCCAGGCTTTCCGCGAGGCTGTGGACGGATTGCGCGGTATGGCGCGCGATAGCGGATCTGGAGACCCGTATATCGTGATCATGGACCCGGTGGCCTTACGAGCCGGCATGCTGCGGCGGCAATTGGGCGCCGACGCCATCAGCGCCTACGCGGTCCAGTGCGGGCACGAACATGCTCCGTACGCCGAACTGGCCGCCTGCGCCCGCCGCTTTTGGGACCAGTGCGCCGCTACGCAATCCGAGGTTGTGCCTATTGTAATGAGCGGCTGGGACCGCCGGCCGCGCGTCGAAAAACCGGTGCCTTGGGAGCCGTGGCAGAAGCCCGGCGAGGGCCTGGAAAATTACTACCGGACGCCCACCCCAGACGAACTGGCGCGCCATCTGGAAGACGCTCTTCGCTGGACCGTGCGGCATCCTCACGCGGCAGCCGCCCGCACCGTGCTCATCTATGCCTGGAACGAAATTGACGAAGGCGGCTGGCTGCTCCCCACCCTTGGCGAAGGCGCCTTGCGGGTCAAAGCCCTGCACCGGCTTCTCAAACCGGCCCGCTGAAGCTCGTGCCTACTGTGCCTTCACCCAGGCGGCGATGTCCTCAATCACGCCCTCATCCACCCGGCCGGGCCGCATGTATTCAGCCGGAAGAATCTTGCCCTCTCCCGCCATAAACAAGTGATTCAACTTTGGATAGGTCTTGAAAACCACATTCCTGCGGTCTCCGAGCGCTGCCTTCCAGCCGTTGAAATCCTCCATGGTCACTTGGTAATCGCGCTCGCCTTGTAGAATCAACATCGGTTGTTTCAACTGCCGAACCGCTTCGGCCGGTTTGTAAGCGCGTAGATCCAACCAATACTCGGCCGGGATGGACAGGGGAAGATCCTTGGCCGGCGTGCTCGATGAAAGCTTCGGATCCTTCACCCGCGCGACCTGGGCCTTGATGCGGTTGATCATTTCCTCTTTTTTCACCTGGGGCAAAGTCGGTTCATTCGACAGGATATAGCTCATCTGCTCCAGGATCACGTCCTCCAGCGGACGGGTTGACCCGGCCAGGATGATAAAGCCGCGGATCCCGGCATCTGCGGCGCCGATGCGCGGGATGGCCATGCCGCCCAGGCTGTGGCCCAACACGAAAATGCGCTTGGCGTCGATCCCCGCGGTCTTTCGGAGCAGGGCCACCGCCGCTAGAGCATCGTCCACGGTTTCCTCTTTCAGCGTGATAGCGCCGCCGGCAGTCGAGCGGTTGGGAAATTCCTTGGTCCGCTTCACATAGCGCAACACGGCGATGCCGCGGCTGGCCAAACCCCAGGCCAGGTCGCGAAAGGGCTTATTGGAAAACAAGGTCTCATCCTGGTCCTGAGGACCGGAACCATGCACCAGCACCACCGCGGGCCAGGGCCCACCGGAAGCGGGAGTCGACAGCGTGGCCGGTAACGGCCAATCCCCCGCGTCTACCACCAGCGCGGTCTCCTGAACGTTGTCCGGCTTAGGCACTACAATCGTGCCGGGAACCACGCGAACCCCGACCATGCCTCCGGAAGAGTTGAAGGTAAAGCGGAAATCCATGGGCGAGCGCCCGAACTGGCAGCTCACAATGACCAGTTCATTCAGCCCGGCTGGTTCGTGGCGTGCGCTCAATTGCTTTTCGTAAGGCCCGAACTGCGCCGGCAGCATCCTCCATACCTTGGAAAGCTGTTCGGCAGAGAGCAATTTTTGCACCGAAGGATCCAACATCTTGTTCGCCCCGGCAAAGTCTTCCTTCGCCATCAGATCGACAAAAGCCTTACCCCGGGCAATGAGTTCTTCGGGCTTCACGCCTTGCCCTGGCGCAGGCCAAGCCGCCAAAAGGCAAGCCGCCAGTAAGAATGCAGGAAATCGCCTCATAATTCCGAACATACCACGCGCGGGAGCATGTAGAATGTACTGGGATGGAAGACGGAGGGGATATTGAGCTCAGGCCCAACGCTTAAGACTCCTCAGGAAACTGCTAGGTTGTTGACTATCTAAACCTTTGCGTGTCGAGAGTCGATAGTGAGGTTATGGAAGAGCGCCGTTCTCAACCACGAATGCTCTGCGCGGATCTGGTCCGGGTTCACTTCCGGGACAGGCTCGGGCGGGAACGGACCAAGGTCGCCAATCTCGAGGACATCTCCATGAACGGCGCCTGCTTGCAACTGGACGACCCGCTCCCCAAAGAAACGCCGCTGCGCATTGCTCACCCCAAAGGAGAATTCCGCGGCCGCGTCCGCTATTGCATCTACCGGGAGATCGGTTACTTCGTTGGCGTCGAGTTCGAGCCTGGGTGCAAGTGGAACCGCCGCCAGTACCGGCCTGAACATATGCTGGACCTCAGACAACTGGTTACCCGCTCGGTGAAGCGCGCCGCCCGTCAGGCAGCTCAGGCCGGCCAACTTCAATAGCGCAACAGCCAGCGCGCCTTGGAGAGCACCGTTTCCAGGCTTGGCAAAAACGCCTTTTCCAGCGGCGGGCTGAAGGGTATTGGCGTATCGGCGGCGGCTACGCGCACCACTGGACCATCCAGGCTGTCAAAGGCGCGTTCGGTGATGCGCGCCGCAACTTCCGCCCCAACGCCGCAGGTCAGAGTATCTTCATGCAAAACCAAGGCCTTGGAGGTCTTCCGGACGCTTTCAAGGACGGTATCCTCATCCAGCGGCAAGATCGTGCGCAGGTCGACGATCTCCACCGAATAGCCTTCCTTGGCGAGTTCGGCGGCGGCGTCGGCAGCCAGGTATAGCGTTGCGCCGTAGGTGATGATGGACAGGTCGCTACCCTCCCGGAAAATCGCCGCCTTGCCAATGGGAACAGTGAAATCGCCTTCCGGAACTTCACCTTTGATGCGCCGGTACAGAGCCTTGTGCTCGAAAAAAACCACTGGGTCGTTGTCTCGAATAGCGGACTTGATCATTCCTTTCGCATCGAATGCGGTAGCCGGAATAACCACTTTCAGCCCCGGCACACGGGCAAACCAGGCTTCCGGATTTTGTGAGTGGAATGGCCCGGCATGGATCCCACCGCCCGATGGCGCCCGTACCACCATGGGTACGGGAGCATTCCAGCGGTAGCGGCACTTAGCGGCAAAGTTCACAATCTGATCGAAAGCACAACTGATAAAATCGGCAAACTGCATTTCGGCCACTGGACGCAATCCCATCAGCGCTGCTCCAATGGCTGCACCGGCAATCGCCGACTCACAAACCGGGGTATCCATAACCCGCCGCTCGCCAAAATGCTCGAGCATCCCCGCGGTGACCTTGAAAGCGCCACCGTAGACCCCTATATCCTCCCCAATCAAAAAGACATTGGGGTCCCGCTCCATCTCCTCCCAAATTCCCTGACGAATGCCTTCCAGGAAAGTGATCTCCATGGCCTACTCCCACCACGCAAATCCTGCCGGTTCCTCGTAAACGTTGCGGGTCAACTCGGAAGGATCAGGATACGGCTGGCGCTCGGCCCAAGCGACGGCTTCATCTACTTCACGCAGGATGTCAGAGGAGATTAAATCGAGCGCTTGCTGGTCCGCCCATCCTCTCTCCAGCATCTTGCCTCTTAACCTATCGATCGGATCCTTGCGGCTCCACTGCTCGAACAACTCTTTGGGGACGTACTCGGCCGCGTCGTGGGCGGCATGCCCCGTCATGCGAAAAGTTTTGCATTCAATAAGATACGGACCATTTCCGGAACGCGCATGCCCGGCGGCGCGCTGGGCGGCGTGGTAAACCGCAAAAACGTCGTTGCCATCGACAATCTCGCTAGGAACACCGTAGGCGGGGCCACGGTCGGCAACGTTCGCCACCGCCATCTGCTTTTCAAGCGGCACCGAGTACGCGTACTGGTTGTTGTTGCAGACCAACACCAGCGGCAACTTCTGCACTGCGGCGAGATTGACACCCTCATGCCAGTCGCCACGGCTGGTGGCCCCATCGCCGAATACCACCCAGGCGATGTTAGAAGAGCCTTGGTACTTGAGCGCCAAGGCAGCTCCGGCAGCCACCGGCGTAGTGGCGGCCAAAGCGCTGATAATGGCCACAATGCGCCGGTTCATGTCGCCCATGTGCATGTTGCCGTCGCGTCCCCGGGTTAAGCCGCCGATACGGCCCATGTATTGCGCGAA
This sequence comes from uncultured Solibacteraceae bacterium, assembly GCA_964429095.1. Taxonomy (GTDB): domain Bacteria; phylum Acidobacteriota; class Terriglobia; order Bryobacterales; family Bryobacteraceae; genus JAJFUV01. Next base: position 8,055 of record CAYSBM010000119.1, read on the forward strand.
CACCTCCCTGGGAGTCACGCCGCGAATGAAATACATGGCCATATCGCGGTGGCAGGGGAATAGAACGTCCTCGGGATGGGCAGCCAGACCGACGCCCACTGGAATAGCCTCTTGCCCGCGTCCGGTATACACACTGCCGACAATCTTACCTTGCCGGTAGAGTTTACGTTCAATCCTGTCTTCAACCTCCCGCATCAGGGACATGTAGTACAGGAACCGCCGGGCAAGACCGGCTTCAGAATCGGATTGCGCCAAGCCCTGGACGGGCATGGACGCGGCCTCAACAGGCTTGGCTGCCGCCATGACAAGCTCCGAATGAAAAGAAGGTTGGACCTAGCCCCAAAGACAGTAGTATACGATATCGGCGGCCGGCTCCAATTACTTTCGTCTTGAGAAGAAGGGCCGGAGGGCATCGAATTCCGACTGGAAGTTGCCCAG
>CAYSBM010000120.1:0-8456 GCA_964429095.1 uncultured Solibacteraceae bacterium
CGGGACGTCAAATTTCAAGGAAGGCACAAACTCGTCGGGGATGACAAAGCCGGGATCTCCCATGCCGGTACCGGTCGGGTCGCCGCCCTGAATCATAAAGTTCGGAATCACGCGGTGAAAGATGGTTCCTGGGTACAAAGGACGGCGCACGCGTGCTCCGGTCTTGGGATCTTTCCAGAGCTTGCGTCCGAGAGCCAGATCAACGAAATTCTTCACGGTGATCGGAGCCTCGTTTTCAAACAAACGCACCACGATCTTGCCCATGCTGGTTTCCAGCGTGGCGTACAGGCCGTCCGGGCGCGCTGGCGAAGGCGCTGCGGGCGGCGTCTGCGCCCGGCCCACTAAGGCGGCGAAACTCAACGCGATCACAGCAGCGATGAATACAGTCCTCATGAGAGCCAGTTTATACTGAAACCGGACTCTATGGCTGCCGTTAGAATCTTCAGTCTCCTGCTCGGGCTGGCCTGTGCGCTCCCCTCACAAACCGTCACGGTGACCATACTGGCCACTACCGACCTGCACGGAAGCATTTACCCTTACGATTACTACACGGCCCGGGATGCGCCGCGAGGTTTGGCCAAAGCCGCCACCATCATCCGCGCCGAGCGCGAGCGGAACCCGAACTCTATTCTCATTGACTGCGGCGATACGATCCAGGGCTCGCCCATCGAGTACCTTTACCAGCAGTTTGTACGTAATGGGCGGTTGCCTCTCGGGTTGCAGTTTCCTGGGGGCGGCTGGCGCCAGGAGCCTACCATCCAGGCTATGAACGCCATCGGCTATGAGGCGCTGGTAGTGGGCAATCACGATTTCAACTACGGGTTGAAGAATTTGGACCATGCGCGGGCGCAGTCCCGTTTCCCATGGTTGAGCGCTAACATCTCTGCCGAGACAGGATCCGGCCGGCAACCGTTCGAGCCATACATCGTCAAGATGGTGGCCGGAGTGCGCGTTGCCGTGATCGGTCTTACCACACCGGACATACCCCTTTGGGACCCACCGGAGCACTACCGGGGATATCGCTTTGCGCCTATTTGGCCAGTGGCTGCCGAGGTGGTTAAGACCGTGCGCGGGCATGATAAGCCCGACATCGTGGTGCTGGCGGTGCATGACGGCATCGAAAAAAATTCCCCGCCTCCCATACCACCGGGTGTAGACCTGATCCTCTATGGCCACTCGCACCGCCAGGAGGCGGGCTATGTGGTGGGTTCCACGCTCCTGGTACAGCCAAGAAACTGGGCCATGTCGGTGGCGAAGGTTGATTTCGTCTTTGAAAGCCAAGGCCCGCGCAGAATGCTGGCTGGCAAGCACAGCCGCCTGCTCGAGGTGGGCAGGGATACGCCGGCGGCTGCGGATATTACGGCGCTAGCCAAGCCGTACCACGAAATGGCGGAACGCTACCTGAACACCCCAGTGACCCGCGCGGGCGCCGCCCTCAGCGCGGCCCGGGGGCGCGTTGAAGACACCCCGTTGGTTGACGCAATCCAGGCGGTGCAACTGGCTTACAGCAAGGCCGACGTCTCACTGACCGCCTTGTTCAACCCTCACCTGAGAATCCGTCCTGGCCCGGTTACGGTACGCCAGTTGGCGGCTCTTTACATTTACGACAACCAACTTTGGACGATCGAGGGCAACGGCAGGATGTTGCGCGAAGCCCTGGAAGTGTCGGCGCGATACTTCCGTTCTTGCACTACGCCTTCCTGTACACCCGGACCTTTGATCAACCGCAGCGTGCCGGGCTTCAACTACGACATGGCGCAAGGGGTCAGCTACCAGATCGACCTGCGTGAACCGGCCGGGCGCCGCATCAAGAATTTGCGCTGGAAAGGACGTCCTTTGAGGGATGATCAGCCACTACGCTTGGCCATCAACAGCTACCGCGCCGGCGGCAGCGGAGGCTACACCATGTTCCGCGGCGCCAAGGTGGTCTGGCAATCGGCGGAAGACATCCGCTAGCGGATGTTCCAGTAGTACGGGCGGAAGCGCCCACTACCGGTGAAAGCCGACGGCAACTGGGGCATCGAGCTGGCCGAGGCCCGCAGGGAACTGATTCGGGAAACGAATGCCGCAGCCGGCCGCTCCCTGGAGCGCTGAATGCGCCTGGAGCAAGAACGGCTCCACCGGAGCCGCACCCCGGTTTAGGTCACCGCAGCGCCGCCAGCAAGTCTCCGCTTTGCTTGAGCAGGTTCAGGCGGGCTCGTTCCACACCGTAGTGCGCCTCCAGAAACGCCACCCATTTTTCACTCTCCGCCAAGCGGGCTTCTTCCACCTGCCGGAGCGAGGCCCGTCCTTGCTCCATTTGGGCCAGCAGCACAGCCACCTGTTCGCGGGCCAAGTCGTAGTCCAGCCGCGCCACCTCTCGAGCCGCCTCGGCCTTTTTCACTTCGTGCCAGCTCCGGCTGGCGTCGAGCGACAGCCGGCTGCGCAAGGAATTCAACTGAATACGCAGGCGGGCGATCTCGGCCGATGCCTGTCCGGCGCGGGCGTCGCTGCCGCTGCCGCTGAATATGGGGATCTGTATAGCGACACCCACTTGCCCGTTGTGGCGCTGGAACTTGCGGAAGTAATCGTCATAGTTGTTAAACTTGGCCAGCAACCCGTATTGCGCCACCAAGTCCAGCTTGGGCAGCCGTTCGGCCCTATAGGCGCGCAGTTCGAGTGTGCGCGCCGCCAAGGCCGATTCCAGCCGCCGGATTTCGACGTTGTCTTTCACCGCCATCAGCGCGGCTTCCTGCTCGGTAGCCGCCGGAGGCGCCATGCGGCGTTCTTCGCCGGCGGCTTGTACGCGGTCTCCGGCAGGAAAACCAAGCACGGCTGCAAGGGAGGATTCGGCGTACAGCGCGTCGCTTTCGAGCGCTTCCAGGCGCTGGCGGCCGCGCGCCAGTTCCAGTGCGGCGCGCTTGGCCTCAATGGGTAACTCACGGTTCTCGGCTACTCGCGCGCGCACGGTTTCAGCCACGCGCTCCAGGCTTTCGACCTGTTTGCGCGCGGCTTCGGCCGACCGGCGCAGGCGCTCGGCATCCAGCAACAACAACGCAGCCCTCAGCGCCACCTCCTGCTTGCGCGCCGCCGTGTCCAGGGCCGCACCGCGCACGTTTTCACGCGCCTGCGCCACCAGATAGCTGCGCGAACGGTCGAAAATTGATCCGGTGGCCTGGGCCTGTATCACGCTGGGCGAAGCCCCCTCCATACTCATGGGCATGCCGTTGCTATAAGCCAGGCCGCTACCCGCCACCACCTTGGGGACAAAGGCGTCGCGGGCCTCGCGCACGGCTTCGGCGGCCCTGCGTTCCTCCAGCCGCGCCATGGCCACCTCAGGATTCTGCTTCAAGGCCAGTTCCACGGCTTCGCGCAATGTCAGGATCCGCACCTCGGCTCCCAGGCCCAGGGCGAACAGCAAGAGTGTAGTTAGGAGCTTCCGCATAGCTGTCATCCAGTTTATTCGTAACGCAGCGCTTCGGTCGGGTTCAGTCGCGCGGCGCGGTTGGCCGGCAACAGGCCAAACACCACGCCCACCAGCAACGATACGCCGAAGGCCACCACAATGGAAGTAACCGAGATCGGGATCCGGACACCTTCTGCAAACAGTTGGACCGAGACAGGGAGGCTGACGCCGGCCAGGATACCCACCAGCCCGCCGCCCAGGCTGATGAGCACGGCTTCCATAAGGAATTGCAGCAGCACGTCGCGGCGCGAGGCGCCTACGGCCATGCGCACGCCGATCTCGCGTGTCCGCTCGGTCACCGTGACCAGCATGATGTTCATAATGCCGATGCCGGAAATGACCAGGGCGATGGCCGAGACCAGGATCAACACGATGGTGAGAATCAGTGCGATGTTCTTGGCGGCTTCGAGAATCGCCGTAAGCGTGTCCACTTTATAGCGGGCTCCCGGGCGGTGGCGGCTTTCAATGACCTGCCGCACCATGCCCGCCACGGCTTCGACATCCTCGGGCCGGCGCACCTGCACGTACATGGGATCGATGCGTTCGACCGGCGTGAAATACCGGATCACGGTGATAGGGATCAGAATGGTTTCTTCGGAGAGTTCGGAAAGCCCGAAAGTTTGAGTCTTCTCTCTGAATGTGCCGATCACCTGGAATTGCAGGCCGTGGATCTTGATCACCTGGCCGAGCGAGGCGTTCTGGCCGCCATACAGCCGCCGCGCCAGCCGTTCGGTGAGCAGGCAGACCTTCTCGCGCAGCGCCACGTCGCTCGGGTCCAGAAACCGGCCGCTGATCATGACGAGGTTGCGCACCTTCAGGTACTGGTCGTCGGAGCCGATGACCTTCACGTCCTCCTCGCGACCAGCGATGATCATCCGGTCGTAGTTGGTCATTACGCCGGTTGCGGCCAAAATGCGGTCTCCTAATTGCTTGCGCACGGCCTCAACATCGGCCATTTTGACGAAATCCGCGTCCACCGCCGCGCTGGTCAAATCCCCGGCTTCGTAATAGGCGAAGATCATGTTGGAGCCGATGCCGCGGATCTGTTCCAGAAGGTAGTGGCGGCTGGTGACGGTACTGCTCCCCACCAGGATGACGGAAGCGTCGCCGATGACCAAACCCACCGCGGTCAACAGAGCCCGGATCTTGTTGGCCCGCAAAGCGTGGTAGCTGAAACGGAGGGCCTCGCCGAGAAACATGATCCCGTCTAGCCGCCCGTAGCTGCCTTCAACAGGCGTTCCGCTTCCTGCTTAGGGGGGTCTTCGGGAGTGGTCGCCGCCTCCAGATAGCGCTTCAACAAAGCCCTCGCCATCTCGATGTTCCGGTTGGCCTGAATGTAGGTCGCAGCCTGCTCAAACAGCAGCTTGGGATCGTCGGGCGCAATTTTGTGCGCCTCCTGAAAGGCCGCTTCGCGTGCCTGGAAGCGCCCGTGCTTGGCCAGGAATTTCGCCAAGTCGATGATTCGGCCCACCTGCCGGGGGGCCAGTTCGACAGCGCGCCGCAATTGCTCTTCGGCGGCCCGGAATTCCTTTCGTTTCTCGGCCAGGCGCGCCTGCGTGAAGTGGTATTCGACCGGATCGAGCGCCCGTATCTTTTCAGCCAGAGCAGCGGCTTTCTCCAGTCCTCCGCCCAGGAAGCCCGGGGCCTCGAGATAATATTCAAACAAGTCGTTTAGAGCCTCAATATTGTGAGCATCCAAAGCCACCGCTCGCTCGAAACTCGTCCGGGCTTTGCTGGCGTAGCCCGGCGCCGTCAAAAAGGAAGAGGTCTCGGCCCGCCGCCCGTAAGCTCTTCCTAACCACAAGAAATAATTTGAGTTGTTTGGTTCAGCAGCCACCGCGCGCTCCAAAGCTTCGGAGGCTTTCTTGAAGTTCGCCAGACCGTAATAGCAACGCCCCATCAGCGCGTAAGTCGATGCATCCTTTGGATTTATTTTCTCCAAAAGGCTCAGGGCAGCCTCGTACTCGGTCTTTTGGTAGAGACTTTCGGCTTGCTGGCGCACACTCAACGTGCTTGCCGGCGCTAACAGAGCGCCCGCGAGCACTAGCACCAGATGCCTCACCCAAGGTCCCGTCACAGATCTGCCTCCAGTATAACCAAAGACTCCCAAATTTCTAGACGCAAAATCATCCGGTTAGGGTTCAAAGTGAGGCCGCGCCGCCCTGCTCATTGAACTTGACCAGTTCGTCTAAGTCCAGCTTCCCGGTATAGATAGCCATCCCCAGCGCGGCATGGACACCCATTTTGGCCAACTCGCGGATTTCCTCCAAGGGGGTGATGCCCCCGGCGGCGGTGATTTCTAGGCTGGTGCACGAGCGCAGACGGCGGAACCATTCCAGGTCAGTCCCCTGCATCATGCCTTCTTTATCGACATAGGTGCACAGAAAGCCGCTACAGTATGGCTCAAGCAACCTGAGCACTTGCTCGGCGGTGAAGGGAACGGCTTCGCGCCACCCCTTGACTACGATACGGCCGTCTTTAGAATCCAGCGCCACCAGCACCCGCTGGGGATCCAATTGGGAGAGAAAAGCGGTGTTGATGCCCGATGGTTGAAAAGCCGCAGTCCCGATAATGACCCTGTGAGCGCCCAGCTCGATTAGCTTGCGGGCGCGCTCGGGCGTCCGCACGCCGCCACCGATCCGGCAGCGGGCGCGCGCGGCGAGGAATTCCACGAGGCGTCCGTTCGAACCGCGTCCCATGGCGGCATCCAGATCGATGACCTGCAATTCAGGGAAGGGCCGGAAGCGCTCGAGCATCTCAGCAACCGTACCGCCTTCAAGAGCTTTCTCGCGTCCTTGGACAAGCTGCACTACCTTGCCGTCCATCAAGTCGATGCACGGGATGATCATGCCAACCTCCGCACCGGAACCCCATGCGCCTCCAGATATTGTTTGAGGTCGTCCACCGTGTAGGCGCCGTAGTGAAAGATCGAAGCCGCCAGCGCGGCGTCAGCCTCGCCTGTGGTGAGCACTTCGAGAAAATCCTCGGGCTTGCCCGCCCCGCCTGACGCGATGATGGGGATGTTGGTGGCGCGCGCGACCGCCCGCGTCAGGCCGCAATCGAAACCCCGTTGCACACCGTCGGCGTCCATGGAAGTAAGCAGGATTTCACCCGCCCCGAGCGCTTCCCCACGAGCGGCCCATTCCACGGCGTCCAAAGGCTCAGGATCGCGTCCACCCCGGGTGTATACCGTCCACCTGCCGGGCGCCGTGCGGCGCGCGTCGATGGCCAGAACGGTGGCCTGGGCGCCGAATTCCAGGCTTAATTCGGTGATCAGACCGGGACGGCGCACGGCGGCGGTGTTGACGCTCACTTTGTCCGCGCCCGCCAGCAGAATTCGGCGGGCGTCGGCCACCGAGCGGATGCCGCCGCCCACGGTAAGCGGGATGAAAACCTGCCGGGCGGTGCGCGCCACCACGCCGGCCATAATCTCACGCGCGTCGCTGGAGGCTGTGATATCCAGAAACACCAGTTCGTCGGCGCCCTGTTCGTTGTAACGGGCGGCCAGCTCCACCGGGTCGCCGGCATCGCGGAGGTTGACAAAATTCACACCTTTGACCACGCGGCCGGCGGTCACGTCCAGACATGGAATGATGCGTTTGGCCAGCATGATCAAAGCTCCACGAAATTCCGCATAATTTTCAGCCCCAGAGGGCCGGATTTTTCCGGATGAAACTGCACCGCGTAGATATTTCCGGCTTCGATGGCCGCCGTGTAAGGAACGGCGTAGATGCAGGTGGCGGCGGCCTGCGGGACGATAGGCGCGTAATAGCTGTGCGCGAAATAAAGGTACGGTTTGGGGCCTAAGCCGGCCAGCAGCCGCGAGCCACGCTGGATTTCGATGAGGTTCCAACCCATCTGCGGGATGCGGACGCCCGCCGGAAACCGGCGCACCACGCCCGGAAAGATGCCCAGGCCGCGCTGTTCGGGAGCTTCTTCTCCTGCCTCAAACAGCGCTTGCAGACCAAGGCAGATTCCCAAAAACGGCACGCCAGCCCGGATCGCTTCGCGCAGCGGCTCCCGCACCCGCATACGGTCCAGAGCCGCCAGCATTTGGCCATAATGGCCCACGCCTGGCAGGATGATTTTCGAGGCGCTCCTTAACCCCGCCTCGCCGTTCACGATCCGGTAGGGCGCTCCCACCTCTTCCAGCGTATTGGCGACCGAGCGCAGATTGCCTGCGCCGTAGCCGAAAATGGCGATCAGAGCACGCCTTTGGTAGCCGGCAACTGGCCGCGCAGGCGCTTGTCGAGCGAGCATGCATAGCGCATAGCGCGGGCGAAACACTTGAACACCGCCTCCACTTTATGATGGGTGGAACGCCCGTACATTACCTTCACGTGCAGGTTCGCTCCGGCGTGATTGACGAAGCCGCCAAAAAAATCTTCCAGCAGCTCCGCCACCAGATCACCCACCAGCCGGGCTTTCACCAAATCCCGGTAGACCAGCGCCGGCCGCCCTCCCAGGTCTACGGCCACCACGGCCAGCGTTTCATCCATGGGAAGCACAAAGTAGCCGGCGCGGTTAATGCCGCGGCGGCCGCCCAGGGCCTGCGAAAATAGCTGGCCGAGCACAATGCCCGTGTCTTCCACGGTGTGGTGCTGGTCGACGTCCAAATCGCCGGCGGCATGCAGCGTGAGGTCGAAGCTGCCATGCCGGGCGAAGAGTTCGAGCATGTGATCGAGGAAGCGTATGCCGGTGGAAATGTCGTAGCGGCCGCGGCCGTCGATGGTGAGCGCGGCGCGGATCTGAGTCTCTTTGGTAAGGCGTTCAATGCGGGCCGAGCGTTTCATTCCAGTGCCTTCTCCAGTTGGTTGACCGATTGCAAAACCGCGCTGGCGCCTTCCCGCTCCAGCAGGGAAGCAAGTTCTCTGTTCCCGCCGGCGACGCCAATAAAGCGCACGCCGGCGGCGCGCGCGGCGCGCGCGGCCCGCGCGGCGTCGCCCTTGTAACCCACCCGCCGCCCGGGCAGCAGTTCGCCAATGCGCAGCAAGCCGTCCGGCGCGGGCTT
>CAYSBM010000121.1:0-5134 GCA_964429095.1 uncultured Solibacteraceae bacterium
ATGGAGCCCCTCACCGAGACCTGGTCCCCCCACCACGGAACCGCCGACAGCGACACCACCACGCGGGTGCGCTCGGCCAGCTCCTGGAGAGTTTCGGCGCCGCAGTTGGTCAGAATCACCAGGAACTCGTCCCCTTCCAGGCGCGCCACCAAGCCGTCGTCGCTCAAACTATCCGACAAGGTTCGGGCCACCATGCGGAGCACGGCGTTACCCGCCTCACGCCCCCGGCTGCGGTTCACCTCCCCCAAGCCGTCAATGTCGACGCGCAGCACCGCCAACGGCAGCTCATAGATCTCGAATTCCGCCAACTGTTCGGCTAAATACGTGCGCGCATAGGCGCTGCCGGCGGCGCCGGTCAAAGCATCCAGGCAACCGTGAACGCTCAATTGGTAACCGCGGCTACACCGGCCGGCCGCCTGCGATTTGTGCTCGAAAATCTCGGCTGCGCCGACCAGTTTTCCCGCTGCGTCATGGACCGGCGCAGTCCGCGCCCACACTGGGATGCAATGCCCATCACGGTGGCGGAGAAATAGGTCCAGGCTGCGAATCTTGCCATCGGCAAGAGTGCGCAGCAGCGGGCACTCGGTCGCGCGCAGCAAATCTCCGCCACACCGGCAATAGACCAGAATCTGGTCCTCACAACTGCGGCCCAAGACATCCTGCCGCTGGAAGCCGGTAATTTGCTCGGCGCCGCGGTTCCAGAATGCGATCTTGTGGTCCAGGCCCACCAGATAGACGCCGTCCTCCAGGCAGTCCAGAATAGCCTGGTAGATTTCCGGCGCTAGCTTGCCAGCCGCTTCCATCTCTACATTCTTTTCGGGCGCGCGTGGCGGTGTATGAATACTTCCGCCGCGGATCCGCCGCTGCCGAAGGCGGGCGGCTAGTCAGCGCTCGTGGAGATGGTGCAGGACGTACTCAGCGGTCAAAGGGCGGAAGTCCCGCAGTAGGACCTTGACCAGCATCTCAAATGGTGGCGGCTGGCCGCCGACCATGGACCAGCGCGGCGGCAGGTCCCGCAAAATGGCTCCGCTGGCAAGATACTCGGCCGCGCCCAATGTGGCCAGGCTCGTCGCGCCGGCCACCACCAGCCAGTGCGAGCCGGGAGCGCGGCCAGGCAGAAAGCTGATCAGGGCATAGGCCTCCTCCGGCGAGGCCGCGCCGGGCTCCACCCTAGACTCATACAGCGAGCGCTCGCCCGAGGCCGGGCGCAGATTTTCAATCGCCAGCCACGAGCGCCCGGAAGTGTGCGGCAGCCTGACAAAGCGGAAATCCGAGGCGCTCCCGCGGGCCAGCGCCACCGCCGCCATATCGGGGGCGCCCAGCAGAATCACGTTGCAGTTTTCGCGTTCTTGTTCGCTCAAACCGTACCAGGTCCGCGCCTGGAAAGACTTGGCGCGGCTGCCCAAATAACGGGCCAGCAGCGCCCCGGCCAGCGCCTCGCCCGTTCCGGTGTAGCCGGCGGTTGGATAGAGCGCACCGGAGCGCGACAGCTCGGGCGTGGCCAGCAACCTTCGGAGCCGCTCCGGCTCGGAAGCTTCCAGCGTGGCAGGCGAGCCTTCCTTCAAACGCAGCAGATTGCCGCCGGCATCTTCAACCAAGGGCAGGTCGTAGATGACCAGAACGGTCTGCCGGGAACCGTGCAGGAAGGGAACCAGAAGAGCATTGCCGGCTTGCGCGGACTCTTCCGGCCCCCAACTCATAGCCCGTCCCAATGGCCAGATCTGGTAGAGTCCCCAGGCCAGCAAGACAATGCCGAGCGCCAGGGCGGCAATAAAGACCGTTGGCAGCGCACGGTTCAGGTTCGGCCTGCGCCGCACGAATTCGGGAAGATACTGGCCGCGCGGAATGGCCACCCAAACCGGATCGCTGGCTCCCTCGCCCCGGTAGTAGTGGGCAAGCTTGCGCCGCAGGCGCCGCGCCAGAGACCGCACCAGTGGATCCAGGCGCGGGTCGAACTCCGGCGGTTTGCCTAAAGCTTCCATGGCCACGATGCGCTCGGTGAGTTCTCCCGCCTCGCCGCGAATCACTCTTTCACCAGTGAACTCCAGGTAGTTGCGGAGTTGCGGATGATCGGCGATGCTGGGAATCGACAAGGCGCGTCCCAGCGCGGCTTCTTTTTCCTCGGCCGTAATCTTGGCACTTCTGGGGCGCCTTAGCATTTGCGGTTCCGCCGGAGCTCCGGCCAGCGTTCATTATACCTTCCAACACAGGCGCCATCGCCATCGGGCCTGCATGTTACGCTCGAAGCATGGGGTTCGAGGAGTCCTATTTTGCCCGGCGCTACGGCATCACTGAGCGCGACCTGGAGCGGTATATCTCGGAAGCGCTCGCGCGCGGAGGCGATTACGCGGACTTATATTTCGAGCACGTCGAGACCAGCCAGATTACCCTGGACGAGTCCATCATCAAGGGGGCCACGCAAGGCGTTTCGGTGGGAGCAGGCGTTCGCGTGGTGGCGGGCGAGCGTACCGGCTACGCCTACACGGACGATCTTACGCCCGCCAAGATCCGTGAAGCCGCCCGCACGGCCGCTTGCATCGCCAGCGGGCCTGCGAAGGCCGACAGAGCGGACTTGCGGCCGGCCGCCACGCACCGCCTCTATGAGATACCCGTGGCGCCCACCGAGACCCCTTTCCGGCAACGGGCTTCTCTAGTCGAGCGGGCCGACCTCGCCGCCCGAGCTTACGATCCCCGCGTATTCCAAGTTCAGGCGACCTACGCCGACAGCCTGCGCCATGTGATGGTGGCCGCAAGCGACGGGGCCGTCAGCGCCGACCGGCAACCTCTGGCGCGCCTCAGCGTGGCGGTGCTGGCACGCGATGGAGCCGGCGCTCCGCAACGCGGCTACTCCGGCGGAGGCGGCCGCGTAGCCTTGGACTGCTTTCTCACAGAGAAGACTCCGGAGCGTTACGCGCGCGAAGCGGCCCGCCAAGCGGTGGTGCAACTGGGCGCCGTGGAAGCGCCAGCCGGAGAGACAACCGTAGTGCTGGGTCCGGGCTGGCCGGGAATCCTGCTGCACGAGGCAGTGGGCCACGGGCTGGAAGCGGATTTCAACCGCAAGGGTGTCTCGGCCTTCAGCGGACGCATTGGAGAGCAGGTGGCTAGCCCGCTCTGCACGGTCGTCGATGATGGCACGATTCCGTACCGCCGCGGTTCGCTCAACGTGGACGACGAGGGAACGCCAACCTCGCGGACCGTGCTCATCGAGCGCGGGGTGCTTTGCGGCTACATGCAGGACAAGCTTAGCAGCCGCATTTTGCGCACCCGGCTCACCGGGAACGGGCGCCGCGAAAGCTACCAGCACATCCCCATGCCGCGGATGACGAACACCTTCCTGCTGGCTGGAGAGAGCGATCCGGAAGAAATCATCCGCTCGGTTGAGCGGGGCATCTATTGCGCCACCTTCGGAGGGGGCCAGGTGGACATCACGAACGGCAACTTTGTATTTTCGGCCTCGGAAAGTTATCTGATCGAAGGCGGCAGGCTGACGCGTCCTTTACGCGACGCCACCCTGACCGGCAACGGGCCGCAAGCCCTGCGCTATGTCAGCATGGTGGCTCACGACTTGGCGCTGGATGAAGGCATCGGCATGTGCGGCAAAGAAGGGCAAAGCGTGCCGGTGGGAGTTGGCTTGCCAACTATTAAGATTGACCGCATGACCGTAGGTGGGACAAAATGAACGCCGGGTTGAACCATCTGGAAGAGCTGGCGGCCGGGGCCATCCGTCTGGCGCGCGAGTTGGGAGCCGAGCAAGCCGAATGCACGGTGTCGGCAGGCAGTGAGTTCACCACCACCGTGCGCATGGGCGAAGTGGAAAGCCTGAAGGAGTCCGGCTCACGCGGAGCCGGCATACGGGTGCTCAAAGGCCGGCGTGCCGGATCATCTTATACTTCAGACCTCTCGGCGGAAGGGTTGCGGCGTATGGTCCGTGCGGCGTTGGAATTGGCGGCGATCACGGGCGAGGACCCTTACGCCGGGCTGCCTGAGCCGGAGGAACTGGGCCGCGTGGAAGGCGATCTGAAGCTCTACAGCGAAGACCTGGAGGCGCTGGAGGCCGGATGCAAGATCGAACTGGCGCGTCAAGCCGAGCGCGCCGCACTGGATTTCGATCCGCGTATTGTCAATAGTGAAGGAGCTTCGTTCGATTCCTACTTGGGAACGCGCGCTTTCGCCAACACGTGCGGGTTCCTCGGCTCATTTCGCGCCAGCCAGTGTTCGCTCGCCGCCGTGCCGGTGGCGCGGCAGGACGGCGCGATGGAGCGCGATTACTGGTATAGCGCCGCCCGCAGCTTCGCTGCTCTTGAAAAACCCAATGAGATCGGCCGCGCGGCCGCCCAGCGGGCCTTGAGACGGCTGGGCGCGCGAAAAGTGCCCACGCAAAGGGCCGCCGTAGTTTTCGAGCCGCGCACCGCCCGCACGCTAGTCGAACATGTCTTCGAGGCTGTGCACGGTGAGGCCGTCTACCGCCGGGCCTCCTTTCTGGCGGGAAGGCTGGGCGAACGCATCGCCTCGGAGAAGCTGACCGTCATCGACGATGGAACGATTCCGGGCTTGTTCGGCACGGCTCCGTTTGATGACGAAGGCGTAGCCACCCGCCGCACGCCAGTTATTGAACGAGGCGTGCTCAGCAGTTATCTGCTCAACAGTTACACAGCCCGCAAACTGAGCCTGAAGACCACCGGCAACGCCAGCCGGGGGCTGGCCGGCAACGCCGGCATCCAGCACAGCAATCTGTTTGCGGAAGCCGGAAGCTTGAGGCCGGATGACATCATCCGGCGCGTTTCACGCGGACTTTTGGTGACCGAACTAATCGGCTTTGGCGTCAATATTGTGACGGGAGATTACTCCCGCGGCGCTGCCGGGATCTGGATTGAAAACGGTGAGTTGGCCTACCCGGTTTCCGAGGTGACCATCGCAGGCAACCTGGGAGAAATGCTCGCCTCGGTTGAGGCGGTGGGAAACGACCTAGAGTTCCGCTCGTCCTCGGCTGCGCCAACGCTTCTCATCGGGGAGATGACCATCAGTGGCAGCTGACAAGGCAATCGAAAACGGAGGTCCCTCCAAGGCGCTGCTGGGCTCGATTGCGCTCGTGCTGGCTTTGGGAGGCGCGATCTTTTGGTACCTGGAGCACTTA
>CAYSBM010000121.1:5144-8432 GCA_964429095.1 uncultured Solibacteraceae bacterium
ACACGGCCGAAGCCCGGGACTACGTGCGCTATCTCAAGCTCAGCGACGTGGAAATGAAAGCCACGGAAAGCTATATGAAGCAGACCGTGGTGGAAATCACCGGCTTGATCGCCAATACTGGCAACCGGCCGGCGCGCGTCATCGAACTCAACTGCGTCTTCTACGACAACTACGGGCAGGTGGTGCTGCGCGAACGCACCGCTATCGTGCGGGCCTCAACCGGTTTACAGCCCGGCGAGATCCGCAAGTTCCGCCTGGCGTTCGACAACCTGCCTCCAAGCTGGAACCAGGGCATGCCGCAGCTTGTCATCGCCCAAATCAAGTTCGACTGATCCTCGGCCATGCCCCGCGTGCTCTTGGTGGATGACGACTCGGAACAATTGGAAGTGCGCCGCATGCTGTTCGAGCAGGCAGGCCACGAAACCTACACGGCGGAAGGCGCCGGCGCGGCGTTGGAGTTATTTGACCGTACCGCTCCGCAACTGGTAGTGACGGACCTCAGGCTGCCCGAAACCGAACAAGGCTTGAAGCTGATCCGGGCGCTGCGCCAGCGTTCGAGCGACGTGAAAATTGTGGTGCTGAGCGGATGGACTTCCGATCTGGAACAAATGCCGGAGGCCAAGCTGGTGGACGAAATCATGGGCAAGCCAGCGCGCACCAACCGCTTACTGGCATTCGCGGCTAAACTGTCGCTGTGGATCTTGGCCATCTGGAGCAGCGCCGCTGTGCCCATGGCGGCGGCTGAGCTGGCGGCGGATCTTGAAATCAGTTCCAGCCGCATGGAGCGCGTCGAGATCCTGCTCGGGGAAGCACCTAAACAATACGTGATGGCGTATCCGGGCTATTGCAAACAACACGTCCAGGTGTTTTTCTCCATCCCGGAGCCGTCTGCCGGGCGCATCGCCTTACGGCATTCTCCCGCTATCCAGGCGCGCGTCTTGAAGGTGCGCGAGGTGACGGCCGAAGATCCTTATTATTTGCCGTTGGCCAACGCCCCCATTCTGTATGCGCGCGCCGGCACGATCGAAAGCATGAGCGACGCGCCGGTTCTGGCTTATTGCGAACGGCTCGGCGACAGCAGCGCGCCGCTGCTTCAGTACACCATCATTTTCACCAATGAAGACGGCGGGACCTCCACTCGCGGCCTGATGGCGCGCTGGGGACGGACCACCGACATCGAGTACGTCTACCGCGCATACTTGAAGCCTGACGGCACCCTGCTGCGCGCCACCATCCAGGGGCGCGGCCATAAGGAAACCGCCTTCCAGGGGCGGCGCGAGGGCGCCCATCCTTTGCTCACGCCGGTGACGCTCAACAACATGGTGTCGGCTGAAGCCGCCTCCCGGGTCCGCTTCCAGTTGGCGCCCCAACTGGTGGACCTGACCGCTGCTTCGCGCGAACTCGTGATGGACCACAACTGGTTTGTCTACCGCGTAGCCGCCCAGGAACTGGAGCGCGAGGGCAAGATCCGCCCGTTCGGTGTGGCAGATGGCGAGAAGATCAGCGATCCGAGAAACTATCTCTATCTGGAAGCCAGCATTGCCAACCGAAACTCGGCCATCGCCGCGCTGGTACGGCTGCGCGGCGAAAACCGCCTGCGCAGTTCTCATCTCGGCCGCCCCGGGTTTGCCATCGAGCGCGACGGATGGATCCGGACCGCCATAGAGCTTCCTCCGGGCACGGCGCCCGCCCAGGTAGCTTCGATTGGTTTTGAGTGCCTGGTGGCGGCGCCGTCCAACAAGGATCCATTACCCGATTCGGGAATCTGCCACATCGGGCAGGTGAGCAAGGCATTCTTTTTGGGCGCCGATTACCGCCCCGGCGAGTCCTTCTTCCGCATGCAGACTCCGGTGGATATTCCCGCCGGAGAGATCGTCGAGTTTCCGGTGCGTTGAAGCATGGACCTGCGCGTCAAAGTGATCCCCAAGAGTTCGAAAAGCGAAGTGTGCGGACGCATGGCGGATGGCACGCTGAAAGTGAAGATTGCCGCCGCGCCCGAGAAAGGCAAGGCCAACGCGGCGTTATGCCGCCTGCTTGCCGAATACTTCGGAGTCTCCACACGCGAGGTGGAAATATTGAGCGGCGCAGCCAGCACGCTCAAGCGCATACACATCGCAGGCAAGTGAGGGAGGAGCTGAGTCTGAAGCTATCACTGTTCAGACGGAGCACCACCGCCTGCATTCAGTTTTCTCGCTCGTTCATAGGCTGCCGCCAGCTTCCGGGCGATCTTGTCGGCCACATCCGCGCTGGCGCCGCGGAACTTGCCGCCCAGGCTCTCCTCAGTAGTGGACCAGATGACGTCGCCATCCTTGGCGACCAGGCGCACCGAGGCGGTAGCCTCGTGCTTGCGTTCGGCGATGCGCGTGGCTTCGTGCTCACCGACCGAGGCGCCGATGCTGCGGCCCGCCTGCCGGCCGGATCCCGAAGAACTCGAGCCGCGGCCCAACTGCACGCGCGCATCGAGACTATCGCTGGATTGAAACGTGTCAGTGAAGATCAAATCTTCGGCTGAACCGCGCAGGACGGCGTCGGCACGTTCGGCATTCTCGGTAATGAGAAAGAGTCGGGCCGCTTGCAAGCTGGCGATGATCATGTCGCGGAGCTGCGCCGCTGTTTCACCCCCATTGAGCCGCTCGACGTGCACCCGGCGAACCTTCAGCAGTTGCCGCAGCGCCTGATCCTCTAGCCCCGGCGCCGTTTGAGCCACACAGAGACCAACCGGCGCCAGCCAAAGCAGAACGCGCATCACCCTTTGCCCGCCTTTCGCGCTTCCTCGTCCTGATAAGTGACCCTCCGGCCGGTGCGCGCCTCCAGGCTGACCAGCAGGGCTCGCACGTCGTTCTTATCCACCCGGAAAATCATGGCCTGCTGCCTTCCTTGCTCGTCGCTGAAACCCACGGTAAGAAAATGCGCGCGTTTCTTGCTCAACATGAACATAGGCGAGATGACCACCGCCATGGCAACGCGGCGGTCCACTTTCAGTCCGTATTCGAGCAGGTTCACGCGGTCGTAGGGGACCTGCAAGGTCAACTGGCGGGTGCGAAACAACAAGTACTGGTCATGGGTGGTGTCGAGAGATCCGCTCACCTTGCCGGCGACAGCCGGCACGGTCCCTCCGATGTATTCTACCCGCGAGCCCCCACCGGCCGCGGTCATGATCAGCGCCAGCAGGCACAGGCAGGCGTGCAAACAAAGCTTCCTCCGGGCCACGTAGATTCAGTCGGCCGCAGTCGATTGCATTCTCGTTCTATTTATGGGAGGCGTCGCCCAGGCGAGCCTGGGCCCGTT
>CAYSBM010000122.1:0-3307 GCA_964429095.1 uncultured Solibacteraceae bacterium
TAGGCTTGATATCCCCGGGATCGCAATTCGGTGACAATCCGCGGCGCCAATGCATACTCCGCGCTGTTGCCCTGCGCCTCCATCATCGTAGAATAGTCTAAATGGAGTCTTGTTCCATTCATGGCCGGTAAGGCGCCTTCCGCACAACAGACTAAGGTCGTCGTCGCCACCACTGTGGCGCTGTCCTTCATTTCCTTCTGGCGTGGCGCCGCCATCGTTCTGGCGGACCTGGCTTCCAGCTCGTTTTACGCCGGCGGCATCGCCGAGCAAGCGATCGGCAAGTCAGCGCCGTGGTTCGTACTGGGGGTTATGCTCTTCAGTTTCGCCGTCCGGTCGGTGTACATGGAGAGTTGCAGCATGTTCGTGCGCGGAGGGGTTTATGTGGTCGTGCGCGACAGCATGGGACCGTTCATGGCCCGCGTTTCGGTTTCCGCCCTCATCTTCGACTACATCCTCACCGGACCGATCAGCGCGGTCAGCGCCGGACATTACCTGGGCCGGCTGGTCAACGAGACCAGCGAATTGATGCATCAGGATTTCCGCGTCGATCCTTACTGGTTCGCAGCACTTTTTGGCCTTGCCGTCACCATATACTTCTGGTGGAACAACATCAAGGGTATCCACGAATCCAGCGGCAAGGCGCTGCGCATCATGCAGATCACCACCGTCATGGTGGTCGTGCTGCTGCTGTGGGCGCCTATCACGCTCTTGGTGCGCGGCCAGGCGAACCTGCCACCGGCGCCGGTTCCGTCGAACCTCCGCTTCACCGAAGAGTCGCTGGGATGGTTCCACGCTACTACGCTGTGGCGCATCCCGGTGATCGCCATTTTGATCGCTTTCGGCCACTCGTTCCTGTCGATGAGCGGCTTTGAGACGCTGGCCCAGGTCTACCGCGAGATGGCAAACCCAAAACACCGAACCCTGAAACACGCCGCCAACATCATTTGCGTCTACGCAGTGGTTTCCACCGGATTCATCACCCTTCTAGCCAGCATGATCATTCCGGACGAGATTCGCGCCAGCTACGTGGACAACTTGATCGGCGGGCTGGCGATGAACCTTGCCGGACCGCAACTGATGCGCCTGTTGTTTCACGGTTTTGTAGTTTTGGTGGGCGTTTTGATTCTGTCTGGAGCGGTAAACACCTCGCTGATCGGCGCCAACGGCATTTTGAACCGGGTGGCCGAGGATGGGGTGTTGGTGGACTGGTTCCGCAAACCGCACCGGAAGTTCGGCACCACATACCGCATCATCAATACGGTCACGCTGCTGCAACTGGCCACGATTGCAGCCAGCCGGGGCGACGTCTACCTGTTAGGCGAGGCGTACGCTTTCGGCGTCGTTTGGAGCTTCTTCTTCAAGGCGCTGGGCGTGCTCGTGCTGCGGTTTCAGCGCACCGACCAGGAATACAAGACGCCCTTCAACCTGCGGATCGGCGGCCGCGAGTACCCGGTCGGGCTGGCCGCCGTCACCACCGCGCTGTTCTTCGTGGCGGTGACGAATCTGTTCTCCAAGCGCATCGCCACCATCTATGGTGTCTTGTTCACGCTGATCGTGTTTGTAGTCTTCACCATATCGGAGCGCATTAACCGCCGCAGGATGGCGCACGCAGGTCAGGCGCTGGAGCGCTTCAACCTGGAGCATGAATCGCAAGTCACCGCCGAGACATTGCATGCGCGCCCCGGTTGCGTGCTGGTGGCGGCGCGTGATTACACCCGGCTGCACCATTTGCGACGGGTGCTCGAGAGAACCAACCTGAGACGCCACGACATCGTCGTCATGACAGTCCGGCCGGTTTCGGCGGGCGCGGGCGAATACGTTCAGCGACTACGAGCAGGAATTGTTTAGCCACGTGGTGGCGATGGCCGAGAAAGAGGGCAAGCCCGTGGAGCTGCTGGTCGTGCCGGCGCTGGATCCGTTCGACGCCATGGTGCAGACGGCGGCGCGCCTGAAAGCTTCGCGCTTGGTGACCGGCGTCTCCAGCTCGATGGCTTCCGAAGAACTCGCGCGGCGCATCGGCTTGGCATGGGAGCGGCTCCCGGAGCCCCGGCATCCATTTTCGCTCGAGATCATTAGCCCCGACCGGCCTTCCACGTATGTCAACCTAGGGCCTCATCCTCCGCGGCTTTGGCCCGAAGACGTCGACCGGCTGCATGAGCTGTGGCTGCGGTTAAGCGAAGAGGAGCGGCTTGGCGCTAACCTGCACCACCGCGACATCGTCGGGGTGGCCCTTCGGCGCTTGGAGCGCGATCTGAACACGGACGGCAAGAAGGAAGAAATCCTGGAAGAACTGCTACGCGAACAGCGGCCTGGGTGAAGGCTAGCGGGTGCACCGCGTCTTACGGGCGGCTTTGGCAGGCGGCGGCGCTGCCGCGGCGTGAGGATCCACAGCCGCCAGCACCTCCTTGAACAACGCCGTTTTCCGCGCACCGCCTTTGGGCGGCGGCGCTTCGGCGCGCCGGTAGTCGTGTTCGCTGTAACAGGCCCGGCAACGCATTTTTGCGGGCTCGGAGTTGACTATCGACACGATGGAATGGTTGGTGATGCGTTTGCAACGTACGCAATAGTCGTCGATATCGTCACCCAACCGCAGCGGCGCCATAAGAGGATCCTCCACGCTGCCCACGACAGCAGTATATCCCAAATCCGTCGCGCCGGCGCCGGACGGGCGCATAATTCATTTCTTCGCCTTCGCCGCCGGGGCTAATAGTGCGTCCAAATCGGCGAACAGCGCATCGCCCTCGAAGATGGGGCGGGTCAGCATGGAATACGTATAATCGCCGCGAATGCGCCCTTGCTGATCGATCACAAAAGCGTGCGGCATGTCTACAGCTTGCTTGGCGGTTTGCAAACGCAAATAGGAGGCCATCACCTGCCCGCAGTCGTACAGGATCGGATAGGTTACTTTGTTCTCCTGAATATACTTGGCGACGGTGCTGGAGTTGTCCGAGCTGTAGTTCACCACACCCAGAATCGCCACCTTATCGCCATACTTGGCCTTCACCCGTTCCAGGGTCTTGGAAAAGGTTACGCAGTGCGGGCAGTTAGTCATCATGAAATCGAGGATAACCACCTTTCCACGATAGTCGTACAGATCGTGCTGGCGCAGCTTGGAATCCGGCAGGGAGAACCCCGGCGCCCGGCGGAAGGCGGTCTGGCCGCTCAAGGCCAGAGACATGAGAAGCGCCCACGAGCAAGACCGGAAAATCTTCATACCCCTAACCTACCACGAGTCGCGCCAGAGACTCCTCAAACGGCGGCCGCGCCACGCCTCGCTCGGGGATAATGGCCGAGACATAGCTTGCCG
>CAYSBM010000122.1:3317-7967 GCA_964429095.1 uncultured Solibacteraceae bacterium
CACGTATCCCTTCCGGAGCCACCGGCACGCCGAAGACCTCGGTCACTTCCCGTGCGGAGCGTTGTTCGATGGGAATCTGCTCCCCACTGGCCAGTGACAGATCAAGCGTCGAAACAGGCGCAGCCACATAAAATGGGACCCCGTTCTCCCGGGCCAGCACGGCGACCGAATAGGTGCCGATCTTGTTGGCCGTGTCGCCATTGCGCGCGATGCGGTCGGCGCCCACGATGACGCAGCCGATACGTCCGCTGCGGAGAAAGTATCCAGCCATGTTGTCGGTGATAAGCGTGACCGGAATGCCTTCCTGATGGAGTTCCCAGGCGGTCAGACGCGCTCCCTGCAACAGTGGGCGGGTCTCGTCGGCGAAGACGTCGATCTTCTTGCCGGCTGCCACCGCTGCGCGGATTACGCCCAGAGCTGTTCCATATCCGGCCGTGGCCAGTGCGCCGGCGTTGCAGTGGGTGAGCACACTCTTGCCGTCCGGCACCAGCGGCTCGCCCAAGCGCCCGATGGCCTGGTTGATGGCGATGTCTTCCTCCCGCATGCGCCGCGCCTCCTCGCGCAGCCTTGAACGGATCTCCTGGATGGGCCGGCCGCGCAAGGCGGCGTACAGCCGCTTCATCCGCTCGATGGCCCAGAACAGATTCACGGCCGTGGGCCGTGTGGCGGCGAGCCGGGCGCAGATCTCCTCAAATTGCTCATCCAGACTGGCTTCCTCAGCCTGTTCAACGCCCAGAGCCACGCCCATCGCGGCCGCCACACCGATAGCCGGCGCGCCGCGGATCACCATCGTGCGAATCGCCTCCGCGACTTGCTCATAATCGCGGCAGGTGACAAAGACCTTCTCGCGCGGCAGGCGCGTCTGGTCGATCATCACCACGCCGCCGCTGGTCCACTCAATCGTTTCTACCATCGAAGCCAGGAGTCCTTTTGCTGGAATAGAAATCCTACAAAAAACGTTAGATTATAAGCCGCGTGCATTGCCGCCGCAGCAGCCGTACTGCCGGAGCGCTGGCGCACCCAACCGAATACCGAGCCGGCCAGCGCCACCAGCAGAATGTGCCGCCAAGACCAGCCATACTGTGGCCCGTGCAAGAAGGCAAACAGCAGAGCCGCAACGACGATGCCGGGCGCCGCGCCCAAGCTGCGCACCACCAGGGGCATAAAGAAACCCCGGAAGAACAGTTCCTCACATAGCGGCCCGAGTGTGCTGCCGAAAACCGCCACCAGCAAGATCGAGTCCCGGCTTTCCAGCAGCCGCTTGATGGGCATGTCCATCTGCGGGGTCCGCAAGATCACGCCCAGCAGTGAGATGCTGAGAGCCAATAGCGGCCCCCATGCAAAGCAACTCAGCAGCACACCCGGGCGCGGCCGCACCCAACCCAAGGAACGCCAGAAAGGGCGGCCGTAACGCAACTTAAGGAGCGCATACAGAGCGATAAGTAAGAGCGCATATCCTGTGAATTGTGCCAGCAGCAACTGCGGCAACTGGCCGGGTGCGGCGCTGGTGAAGAAGCGGAAGACCCGGTCTATGGTCAGAGCCGCTACTGCCAGCGCCGGCAGCGCCAACCCCGCCAGCAGGAACACATCCTGATACGACCAGTACGGTTCGCGTTCTTCCGCCATATGGTTCACACGCTGCGCCCCGCCGCCTGGAGCACTTTGGCCAGCGCCTGGCCGGTGTAACTGCGCTGGGTGCGCGCCACCTGCTCCGGCGTGCCTGCCACGACCAGGCTTCCGCCCTGTTCGCCGCCATCCGGTCCCAAGTCAATCACCCAATCCGCCATCTTGATCACATCCAGGTGGTGCTCGATCACCACGACCGTGTTGCCCAGGTTCACCAGACGGTTCAATACCTCGAGCAGCTTCTTCACGTCGTCGAAGTGCAGGCCGGTGGTCGGCTCGTCGAGAATGTAGAAGGTGCGCCCGGTCTGCCGCCGGCTCAATTCTCGCGCCAGTTTAATGCGCTGCGCCTCTCCTCCGGAAAGCGTAGTCGAGGATTGGCCCAGGTGCAGGTATCCCAGCCCGACATCCCGCAGCGTCTCCAGTTTCGCCCGGATCTGCGGAATGTTTTCAAGCACCGGCAGAGCGTCGTCCACGCTTGATTCGAGCAGCTCGGCGATAGAAAGCCCTTTGTACTTGACCTGAAGCGTCTCATGATTATAGCGCCGGCCCCGGCAGATGTCGCAGGTGACATAGACATCCGGCAGGAAATTCATCTCGATCCGTTTCAAGCCGTCGCCCTGGCAGGCCTCGCAGCGCCCTCCCTTCACGTTGAAACTGAACCGCCCCGGTTTATAGCCCCGCTCGCGAGACTCCGGCAACATGGCATAGAGCTCACGGATAGGACCGAACACCCCGGTATAGGTGGCCGGGGGCGAGCGCGGCGTGCGGCCGATGGGGGCGTGGTCGATCTCAATGACTTTGTCAATATGCTCGAAACCGCTCAGGCTGTCATGCGCGCCGGGCGGCTCGTGCGCCTTGTACAGGCGCTGGGCCAGCGCGCGGTAAACGATGTCATTGACCAGCGTGGATTTGCCGCTGCCGCTCACGCCCGTCACCACGATGAACAGGCCGAGAGGGAATTCCACATCCAGGTTCTTCAGGTTATGCTCGCGCGCGCCGCGCACCACCAGCTTCTTGCCGTTCCCTTTGCGGCGCTCACGCGGAGCCTCGATGGCCAGGTCTCCACAGAGATATTTCCCGGTAAGCGAGTCACGCGAAGCCTTGATCGCCGCCGGCGGCCCGGCGGCGATGAGATTGCCGCCCAGCCGTCCGGCGCCGGGACCCAGATCGACCACATAGTCGGCGCGCTCGATGGTCTCGGCATCGTGTTCGACAACCAGCACCGTGTTGCCCAAATCCCGCAGGCGCGTGAGCGTTTCAAGCAGGCGCATGTTGTCCCGCGGGTGGAGGCCGATGGAGGGCTCATCGAGCACGTAGAGCACACCGCGTAGTCTTGAGCCGATCTGCGTGGCCAGGCGGATGCGCTGGGCCTCGCCGCCGGCCAGGGTGGCCGCCGAGCGGTCCAGGCTCAGGTAATCCAGCCCCACGGCGGTGAGAAACTCCAGCCGCTGCCGGATCTCGTCGGCCACGCGGCCGGCTATTTGCCGCTCTCGCTCCGTCAGACGCCACGAGCGCACCACTTCAAGCGCTTTCGCCGCCGGTAACGCCGTGAAGTCGCCGATCGAGATCCCTTTCACACGCACCGCCAGGCTGGTGGGCTTCAAGCGTCTGCCATGACAGGCGGGGCACTCCACCGAAGACATGTAGCTCATCAGCCATTCGCGGTAGCTGTCGCCGGCCTCTTCAAAGATCTCCTCAAGAATTTTCAACAAACCCGCGTAACCCGCACCGCCGTAGATCAGCAGCCGGCGGGTCTTTTCCGGCAGTTCCTCGAACGGCGTGTTGAGATCAATGTGCAGGCGTTCGGCCACCTCTTCGAGTTCGTAGTTCCGGTAGGTGATGCCTGCACCTAATGCCGTGGCGCCGTCCAGCAAGGGCTTGGACGGGTCCACCAGCAATTTGTCGAGATCAAATGTCCACTTGCTGCCCAGGCCCTTGCAAGACTCGCAGGCTCCGTAGGGGCTGTTGAAGCTGAACGAGCGGGGCTCCAGTTGCGGTACGCTCAAGCCGCAGTCCGGGCAGGCCATCTTTTGCGAGTACAACCGTTCCTCGCCGCCTACCACGGCCACCGTCACCAGACCCGAGGCGAGTTTGGTGGCCGTTTCGATGGAAGCTTCCAGGCGCTTTTCAATGCCGGGTTTCACCAGCAGGCGGTCCACGACCACCTCGATGGTGTGGTTGCGGCGCTTGTCGAGAATGATTTCCTCGTCGAGCGAGCGCAGCGCGCCGTCGATGCGGGCGCGCAGAAAGCCCTCCTTGGCGTATTTCTCCAGGTCCTTCTTGTATTCGCCCTTGCGTCCGCGCACTACGGGCGCCAGCAGCATCACCCGTGCATCCTGCCGCTCGGCCATCACCTGTTGGACAATCTGCGCCGGCGTCTGGCTGGAGATCTCCTTGCCGCAGCCGGGACAGTGCGGCGCGCCGATGGAGGCATACAGCACGCGCAAGTAATCGTAGATTTCCGTGATGGTGCCCACGGTTGAACGCGGGCTGCGGCTGGAAGTCTTCTGCTCGATGGAGATGGCCGGGCTCAGGCCGTCGATCGAGTCCACCTCGGGCCGCTCCATTTGGTCCAGAAACTGGCGGGCGTATGGTGACAGCGTTTCCACATACCGGCGCTGTCCCTCGGCGTAGATGGTGTCGAACGCCAGCGACGACTTACCCGATCCGCTCAAGCCGGTGATCACCGTCAGTGTGTTGCGCGGGATCTCGACATCGATGTTCTTCAGGTTGTGCTGCCGTGCCCCGTGCACGGTGATACGGTCAAGCATGGTGGATCGCTGGTATGAGAACGCGCCTGCTCTCTATATTCTACGCGAACCCTCGTTTGTCCCATTCATCGCGCACTTAAGGTTGAACCATACGGGATTACCATTTCGAATGGCGCTGGGCCTTGGCTTTGGCCCACTCGACCAGGCGTTTGATGGGCGGAAAATAATCGGCCAGGATGATCACACCGGGGATCAGGAAAATCCAGCCCGGCATAATGGGCAGGATCAAACCCAAGACGCCGAGAATGACCAT
>CAYSBM010000122.1:7977-8360 GCA_964429095.1 uncultured Solibacteraceae bacterium
CGCAAGCTAATTCCTGTCTTGTGGTAGGGACGGGCAGATTCGAACTGCCGGCCTGCCGCTTAGGAGGCGGCCGCTCTATCCAAACTGAGCTACGGCCCCACTTCCCACATTGTAACCCGGACCGCTAGCGCAGCCCGCGCGCCTTGAGATAGGCGATGAGCGCCGCCGGATCGTCCGTAATGATGCCGTCCACTCCCGCCGCCGCCAAATCGGACCAGACTTTCTCTTCGTTGGCGGTCCAGGCAATCACCTTCAACCCGGCGCGATGCGATGCGTCCACCTGCTGTTTGGTCACCAACGAGTAGTGCGGCGATATGATGTCGGCACCGGCTTCACGGGCGATTGCGACGAAGCTGCGCGCGCCGCCGCCGTAAAGCGCGGCG
>CAYSBM010000123.1:0-8354 GCA_964429095.1 uncultured Solibacteraceae bacterium
GGCCAGAAGCACTGCCGATGCCAGCAGCGGGACATAGTGATACGTATTCAACCAGCGGTAGAATGCGCTACTGCCCAGGTCCGGGGCGTAGCGGGCCATCCCCTTGGTGTCGTTATGATGCGAACTCCCGCAAAGCACCCACCCCATGTGCGCCCAGAACCCGCCCTGACGGGGCGTGTGCGGATCGCCTTCCCGGTCCGATTTCTGATGATGGACCCGGTGGGTGCCCACCCATGAGATGGGACCACCTTCCAGGGTCAAAGTTCCGCACACCGCCAGGAAATACTCCACCACTTTCGAGGTCTTGAACGAGCGATGGGTGAGCAGGCGGTGGTAGCCCATCCCGATCCCCAGGCTGATGCCCATCCAATACAAGACTGCGGCCGTCAAGACGGCCTGCCAGTTCACGGCAAACAGCGCCGCTGCTGCGCCCAAATGCAGCAAACCCATGACGGCAGCTATAGTCCAATTGATCTTGCGTGATTGTCCCAGTTGAATCCCTCCCGGCTCACGAGACACCCAGCCGCAAGCCGCTTCCTCAAGCATACCATGACATTTTTCAGTTGCTGGTTCATTTACAAGAAGCTGGGATTCAGGTTCCCGGCCCACCGCGCCCGGCCCGGCTGCGCCCGGTAACGCTAGACTGTATGTAAGATCTTGGAATTGAGCAGCCACATCATGCACACCGCCTTCCGCGGCAAAAAGAGCGGGACTGGCGGGAGCCGGCTGCTGGGGGCAGGGACGTGGCCGCCGAGTTGCCGCTGATCGGCTTGGTGCGAGAGCGGCGGATCCTGCTTGGGGCGCTGCGAAAGCGGGAATCCTGGCTGGTTCTGGGCCCTGCCGGCAGCGGAAAAACGGCCTTGGTCAAGGCGGCGCTCGAGGCCGCGCCGCCATCCGGAGCCTTGGTCTACGTTGCGGGGTTCCAATCCCTCCACGAGCTTCTGGTCGAAATAGCCAGAGGATTGCTGCAATGCGGCCACCAGCGTTTCCGGCGCCTGGCCGGCGCGGGCGCCAATCAGGAGCGATGGGTGAGCGGGCAAACGAGCCTCCATTTGCGGGGGCTACTATGGGAAGCGTTGGAGGCGGAGCCAGCGACCCTGGTGCTGGACGGCGTTAACGGAGCCGGACATCCCACCTACCGCTTCCTTCAACGTCTGTATATGGCGCCTAACATGGCGCTGATCGCGTTGGCGCGGAATCCTTCCCGGCTGGGGGAACTCGGGCGGCTGTTTTGGGATCCCAGAAGAACGCTTCACCTGCTGCCGCTAACAGAGGCAGAAGCCGGGCGGCTGTTTGAAACTGCGGCGGCCGCTTATGGACTTCAAGGACTGAAGCTGGAGGAATTTCGAGAGAAGGTTCTGGAGAGTGCTGCGGGCAACCCAGGGCAGATCGTTGAAATGTGCCGGTTGGCCGCCAAGCCGGAATATGTTTCGGGCACCCACATCAAATTCGCCTTGGTCCGTATCGACGCTAAGATGCGTTATCTGGATTGAGCCTCGCTGCGCCGCAGGACACGCAACAGCAAGCGTAGGGTTTGGTCTTGAACTCGCATGGCCTCAGGCTGAGCCATGCGACGCTCCACCTCCCGCTCGATCGCCGTGTGGGCAGTGTCGAACCAAGCCAGCAGGCAGGCAGCAATGTCTTCCAGCAGGAACCATTGCGCATGCCCAGCAATGCCGATGAGCCGCTCTGCGCCCCGCGAGGCGGCCTCCCGGATGCCGGTCTTCACTGCCAGGCCGCAAACGCGGACCACGATTTCCGGATCATCCTCTTCGAGCAGACCTCGTAAGCCCGGCCAATCCCGCTCCCGGATGCCGATCTCCGCCAGCACGTTCAAGACGCTTCGACGGCGGCGCAGGCTGGATGGAGACTCGTCGCCGCCGGAGGGGAGCCTCGCCGATGCCGAGAGAATCAGCGCTTCCCGCGCCCGCTCGCCCATGGCGGCCAATGCCTGTTCAGCGGGCAAACGGCAAAGATCATCTTCCAAGGCGCGGTCCAAGAAAGGAATGGCTTCGGCCAGACGCAGCGTTCCAAAAACTTCCACCAGCCCGCGGAGCATTTGCTGGCGGGCGAGGCCCAGGAGAAACTCCTCGGTAGCCGGGCCCGGCCAGCGCAAGAACTCGCGCACCGCGGCGCTGCGCACAACTTCCTCGGCGAACCGTAGTTGGAGGTCTGCCGGCAAAGGACCCGTGAGATAGTCCTCCAATACTGATCTGGCTCCCAACCCGCCCAATGCTTCAACCGCCCAGAGACGCGGTTGATAGACCGTGCTCGGCCTGCCTTCCAACAGGAATTTCCGCAATGGTTCGACGGCGCGCTGGCCCAATGCAACCAGCGCTGCCACAGCGCGCTCACCTTCGAGCAGGCTGTTCAGCATCCCCACCAAGCGCCGGGCTTCGGCGTCTCGTGGGTCGCGTTCCCCCTGATCCTGATCTTGCCCGCTCACGGCGTAGGCTCGCGCTTTCCCAAATATAAGAACAAAGGCGCGGCAGCCAGTTGGGTGAGCACAGAGAAACCAACCAGCGCCGCCGGCGAGAAATCGTAGAAAACACCCATCAAAGCGCTGCCCAAGAACCAGGTCAATCCATATCCGGCGTTAAAGATCCCGTAAGCGGTGCCGCGCCGCTGCGGAGAAACCATGGCGGCCACCGCGGCTCTCATGATCGACTCCTGCGCACCCATACCCACACCCCAGAGAGCCATTCCCACCAGAGCGGCCCAAAAGCCGCCAAAAAAAGTCAGCGGGGCAAAGAAGGCTGAGATTAGGCTGACCATGGCCAGCGTGGCCAAGCCGAGACGGTCGAACAGGCGCCCGAAGACCAGCGCCGCTATCGCGTCCACCCCCATGGCCACGGCATAAAAAACGGGGATCCAGGTGGTTGAAACGACCGAAGCCCTTTCAAAGTGGTAGGCAATCAGAGGGAAATCCACATACCCGGCCGCAACGAACGCTACTGTTGCCATGTAGAGCCAGAACAGGCGCGGAAATCCGGCCGCTTCCAGGACCCGGGCTCCTGTCTCGAAATCCTGAGGGCGAGGATAGAGAAACCGGGCGGCCACCAGCGCGGCCAGCGCCATCAGGGCCGGAATGGCCAGCATGGCGAAGGCCGTCCGAAAGTCTCCGCGCGCATGGAATACGGCTGCCACGATCAGGGGACCCGTTACGGCGCCGGCTTGGTCCATAGCCTCGTGGAACCCGAAGCCCCATCCGCGTCCCATGCGCGAGGTGGCGTGGCTGAGCATGGCGTCTCGAGGCGGATTGCGCAGCGCCTTGCCGGCACGCTCGGCGATCATCAGCGCGGCGGCCGTTTCCCAGCGCCCGGCCAACGCCAATAGGGGAACCGCCAACAGGTTGACGAAGTAACCCGTTATGGTGATGGCCCAATAGCGGCGGCTGCGGTCAGCAAGCATACCGGAAGCCAACCGCAGGCTATATCCCACCAGTTCACCGAAGCCCGCCACCACGCCCACCGCCGTTCCGCTAGCCCCTAGCGCGGCCAGAAATGGGCCGGTAATGCTGCGCGCCCCTTCGTAAGTGATGTCGGCCAGGAGGCTGACCACGCCCAGCAGGAAAACAAACACCCAGGCTCGCCTCAGAGAGCTACCGGGCGTTTCATGTTGAGCTTCGGGCGTTTTCATTTTGAATCCTCCTGACCGCCGCGGCGAATTTCGCGGCTTCCGGCGCCAAGCTTCCCTCTAGAGGAATTTTCCAGGATCCCCCAGAACAAACGCCGATGGTCATCCACACAGCCCGATCTTCTTGCGTCAAGACGGCGCCGGCAAGCGAAGCCAGCGCCGCCCAATGATGCACGGTTCCATAGCGCTCATAACGGCCTTTATAGCGCTCTTCGATCCACAGCAGGCGCCGTGAGGTCACCAGCAGCAGATCTCCCGCCGACCAGGTTTGGCGGCGCGGCCACCACCTGCCACTCAGACGGCACACAGCCGGCTGAAAGAAACGGGCTAGCGGGATTTCATCCTCCACCAATTCCTCGGCCTGCGCATAGGTGAACTTCAGAGACGGCGGCTCGCCATAAATTTCGAGGTCTAATGTTCTGCTAATCGCCTGCGGCGGCAGCCACCGGTTCTTGAACGCCGTGAGGAATCCATCAACCGCGCGCCGGTTGCAGGTGTTATAAGGCCACTCGGAGCGGCCGCCCTCCCAGTTCACCGCCAGCCAGCCGAGCAGCAATATACGTCCGGATTCTACGCTGACAATTTGATGGATAGGAATTCGCACGGCCCTTTCCGGCTCGCAGGCGTGCGCGACCGCCATGACTTCAGACGCGGTCAGCAACAAGATGCGGGCTGGATGCTTGCGGCGTCCCGGCCAACCCGCGGTGTGCTGTGGAAGAAACACTCCTCCAACCAGTGGCGCAGCGTCATGCGGAACTCTGAAACGGGGGGGAACCTCGGCCAACGAGCGGATGGGGAACGAAAAGATGTACTGGCGCGGGTCCACTCGCAGCCGTCCGGCCGAGCCATGTTCTGGCCAGTTGCCAAGCGCTGAGGTGCGCGTTTGCTGGCCGTTGGAAGCGTTCATGTCTGAACCCCTCCGGCGGTGGAGTTCTGCACCAAGGTTTCCCGCCGGCCGCTCATCTGAGTCAGGAGAGCCAAGTCGGCCTCGATCGCGCTTCGCTGCCCGTCCGGCACGACGCCCTGCGGGGACAGCCGGGCCAACTGGGCGCGGTAGGCATCGGCGGATGCATCGAACCGTAGTTTGAGTTCGGCGCGCGCCTTACGAATCCAGTTTTCCATCAGCCGGCCGTAAGTGTTGAAAGCCTCCGCCAGCGGCTGGTCATTTGCGGCGCGCAGGCTGCGCCGGATCCACCGCTTGGCCAGCGCCCTCGGATACAGGATCCATGGCCGGCCGCTGATGGCCAGGGCAGGCGGATCGAAACGCGGCATCTCCCGCAGCGGTTCCAGCAGTTCTTCTTCGGGCGGGGCATCGTGACTGCCAAGATCTTCCGCGGCGCGGAGAAGCGAGGCCGCCAGTGTGCGAGCGAGCTGTTCCAGATGTGTGTAGATGCTCTCCGCCAAGCCTGCGGTTCGCATGATAGCTTCAGTGACCGCCGCAGCCGGCGCGGCGTCATCCTGAGCGCCCCCCGTCCAGACCGCCAGCAAAGCTTCCGAAGCCGCCTCCAGCGCGCGGGGCGCCAGCCCACGTATCTGATCGGATGTGCGCAGGCAAGAGCTGCGGGCTTCCTCCAGCTTGCCAGCAGCTTCGCGCAGGCTGCGCTCCAGGGAGATCAACCGCTCTCGCCGAAGCGTTGGCCCGGCTGCGGACTGGTTCAATTTCGCCCGCAGCGCGGCTTCGACAGCCTCGCCCAACGCGCCGGTCTTTCGGCGCACCGATTCCCGCGCCAGTTGTTGATGCTTCTCGTACAGCGGCGCGATCTCCTCGCTGAACCAATGGTCCAGCAGGCTCGCATGCGAGGCGGCCGTGCTCACCGGGCGCACCTCGATTTCCACGCCCAGGTGCGAACGGATCTGGGCCGCTGCATATGCCCGTACGGATTCCAGTTCCGGCGGCGCCAGCAGATCCGCTTTGCTTAACAAGACCTGGACCGGAATAGCCGCTTCGTAGAGCAAGCGGATGGTGGCAAGATCTTCGTCGTTCAAGGGGCTGCTGGAGCTGATCAGGACCACGCCCAGATCACATTGCGGCAGGTAGGCCAGAGTCTGGATTGCGCCCGAGGTGGCCAGGGATCCCAGCCCGGGAGTATCCACAAAGACCAGCCCGTTGCGCAGGCGCGGGCTGGGCAATCCGGCCACCAGGCGAACGACGCCTTTGACATTGGCCGGGTTGTGGATCTCGCTCACGAATTCCGGCAGACGTTCGACGGGCAAGTGCTCCACCCGGCGGTCTGCAAAGCTGACAGTGAGTGAAGCCGGAGCCTGATGAACCAGTCGGGTGGGGACCGCTGTGATGGGATTGACTCCTACCGGCAATATGGAGGTCTCCAGAATGTGGTTCAACAGCGAGGATTTTCCAGCGCTGACGCGGCCGAAGACCGCGATTTCAAACTGGCTGGACTCCATGCGTTCCAATATCGTGGTCAAGCGGGGACGTAGTTCGACCAGCCCGTGATCGCCGATGATGCGCTCCAGCAGGGCGAGGAGTTCAACTTCGCCGGATGTGTTGCCAAGGCGTTGCAGGCGCGCCTGTAGGTCGGCTGAAGCACCTCCGGCCAAAGCAGCATCCAGCCGTTCGACAAGGCCTTCCAGTTCCGCGCACAGGCCTTGGAGCTGAGGCTCGATTTGCCGGTCCAGCTCGCCATATCCGCGCAAGTACCGCGGCGCCATCTCCTGCACCGCGATACGGATAAAGCTCAAAGTGACGCGGATTGAGTGCAGGGCGCCCAGGCTAGGGCCTTTGTGTACCACGCCCACGCCCTCCAACACCCGCCCCAGGTGTTGGCGGAACCGGGCGATCGAGTTGCGTATCAGTTGCTCTTGCGCCGGCGTAAGGTCGGCAATGTAGTTGGGGAAAATGGTTCGCGATTCCGAGGCCGCCAGGATACTTTCGATATTCGCGAGCAACTGGTCAGCGTATTGGGCGTTGCTTAACAGCCGCCGGCGTTGCGCCTCGTTCAGCGGGCTATCGTTCACTGTCAGGGTCCTTCCCTCAAACATCGGCCGGAGCCGGCCTCTAGGATTGTTCCGGGACTCCCACGATCAGATCCAACCCCTATCGAGGGAAATCCCTCATAGGAGTCATTTGCCCAACGAGGCGGTTCAAGGTGAACTCCAACACCTGCTTTCATTATCGCCCCGGCCGGCGCAACCGCACAATCCGAAATGCACGCCACCTACGCGGGACATCCTGACGGGCTGGAGGTAACCGGCAGGTCACGGGCAAGGGCGGCGCAGTCTCACAGCGAGCTTACGGCCAGAATGTAGTAGGCGTTGTGCGGCGTCCAGTATTCGGTGGTGCGCCAGTCGAAGCCGTTCTCGATATCCAGGACCGGCTCGTCGCGCGTATTGCCGGCGATGCCGTTCATAATGCCGCCGGGGATGAGGCCCACAAAGCGGGAGTGGGGATAGGGGTTGCGCATCCCTTCGCCGGTCATCAGGCAGGCGCCGAAAGGATTGGCGCCCATCACCCACTCAAGCTGCCGCAGGGCCAGATCGCGATATTCGCGGTTGGCGAAAACGCGGGCGGCAAGCGCCCCCGCGTAAGCGTAGCTTTCCAGGTGGCTGGTGGAGCCAATCCACCAATCGGTGTGCCTCACGGGCATGAAGAAGCGGTAGGTGAGCTGGCCGGCCAGCGGGCGGTATAGTTCGGGTGAGGGCGCGCCGTGGAAAACGCCGTAGGGCACAATGCGGTATGGTGAGCGGGCGGCCATAGGCAGAGCGTATTCGTCCAGATGCAGCCGCACGGCGTCACGCCACGAGCGTGCTTCGGCCGATGCCGGATAGGCCTCGGTCAACTTCAGCAGCGCAATCGCCGGCAGGGCGCCGTGCACCACATCGGCGTACGGCTCCGGACTGTTGCCGGAGGCGCGGAACCAGCCCCGCACCGCTTTCTGGCCGAAGGCGAACTCGGTATTCTGGAGCGAGGCGAGTTGCGCGCCGAAGTTGACGGCATAATCGCGATATTCTGCGCTTCCGGTGGCGCGAGCCAGTTCCATGGCCGCCAGCGCCCACCAGGCCAGATCGGCTGTGCCGCCGAAACGGTTGGCGGCCTTCCAGCAGCGCAAAGCCGCTTCCAGGCAACGCCTCGAGTAGGCTTCATCGGAAGAACGGAACGCGGAGGCCATCATGGCTTCAAACAGAGTGAACAGCGCCTGCACGCCGCCGGGCTTGGCGGGGTTGATGTAGCGGTCGTCCGGCGTGCCAATGCGGTTGTCGGTCCAGTGATTGTCGCTGTTGTCGCCGTTTACGCCGCCGGCCACGTCGTTCCAGACCAGGCCGTCCTGATCCTGCATCTTCAAAAAGTACGTATTACCCCAGCGCGCTTCATCCAGCAGCGCTCTTGCGCCGGAGCCGGCCTCGTCCCACCGCTCGCCCAGGTTGCGCAACAAACCGATCAGAGCAATGCCATTGAGGATGGTGGCGCTCACCCATTTCCGCAAGTCCCCAGCGTCGTGCCAGCCGCCGGTGGTATCGATGTGCTGGCCGGTGTCGCGCCGGCGCGCGTCATCCAGATGGCAGACAGGGTGCACGTTGGGCACCGCCGTGCCACATCGCTGCGCGTGAATGTAGCCGGTGGCCTTCACTAGCGTGCGCCGCCATACCTGCGGGCCGATAAAAAACGGGACCGACATTTCACTGCCCACGGTCACCTGATACAAGCCGGGGCGCTGGATGTCGCTGCAATCGCCCGCCAAGCAGTCGCCGAGCTCCGAATG
>CAYSBM010000124.1:0-7663 GCA_964429095.1 uncultured Solibacteraceae bacterium
AAAGCCTTGGCGATGCTGCTGCTGCTGCCGCTGGCCATCGCCAGCGCGGGCGGGATTTCGCGTGCTTTCTCGAATCTGCCGCCCGAGTTATTCAAGCTTACCAGCGGGCCGTATACCTGGGTCTATGTCGCCGGCTTCTTTGCCTTGATCGGAATCAGTTACAACGCCAGTTGGGCGTTGGCGCAGAAGTATTACTCGGTGCGCAACGAAAAGGAAGCCGCCAAAGCCGCCTACTGCGCTGCCGCGCTCAACTTCTTCGGAGCGCCGCTGCTGATTTTGCCGGCGGTGGTCGGCCGTCACTTCTTGCCGGATTTGGTGACGCAAAACCGTACGGCTGAGGTTTACGTATTGCTGGTGCTCAAACTGCTGCCCGTAGGCATGATCGGCATCATTGTCGCCGCGATGTTTTCGGCCACCATGGCGGTGGTGAGTTCCGACTACAACGCGATCGCCAGCGTGCTGACCAAAGACGTCTACCACCGTTTGATGGATCCGCAAGCCAGCGAGAGGAAACTGTTGTGGACCGGCCGTTGGATCACGCTGGCGCTGGGAGCAATCACGGTCCTATTGGCCCTGTGGGTGGCGGTGAGCCGCCAGCAGTCCTTGTTCAACATCATGGTCACAGTGCTCGGGTTGTTCATGGCGCCGACGCTGCTGCCATTGCTTGCCGGACTCACGGTGCGCAAATTGAACTGGCAAGGGGCGTTTGGCGGCTTCCTGTGCGGCTTGATCACTGGCTTCATTATGCTGGCATTGAAAACCTGGTGGCTGCCATCGCGGCCCGGTGGCGCGGCGGCTGTGGCAATCAATAACTTCGAGGGTCTCTCACTGCTGGTCAACGCATTGATGACAGTTGCCGGTATGATTGCCGGAACCCTTTTCTTTACGCGCAAAGCCAGTGCGGAAACGCGCGTGGATGAATTTTTTGCCGCGCTGGACAGGCCCGTCGCCGATAACGAGGTGCCGCCTTCGGGTTCCAGCGGAGCGCTCCCGGTGATCGGCGCCTCTACGCTGGGCGTCGGCGTCCTGCTGGCGGCGGCTGGATTGCTCTCGCGCGGCCTCACCGCTCGCACCATCGACTTGTCGATCGGCGGAATTCTCATAACCCTGGGCGCAATGTTTCTGCGCCGGCACAGAACGGCACAATCATGAAATCGTACATACCTTTTGAATTCGGCTTCACCGATCCGGTCCTGGCCGAACTGGCCGGAGTCACACAACTTGATCTGCACCGGGATGTGGATGCCATTGTGCGGGCCTATAAACTGGCGGGCGAACTGGCGGCGGAGCTTGGCGTGCCGGCGCCGCTGCCGCGGCTGGCGGAGTTCACTTACACGCACGTTGTGGCGTTGGGCGCTCAGGTGACGTTCACCGAGTATGAGCCCAAACCGGCGGCTTTGTTGCTTACTCCCGAAGACATCGACAATCTCCGGGAGCCGGAGGATTACCTGGCCGCGGACCTGATCCAACAGCGCTTGCGGTTGGCCGAGGAACTCGTGGCGCGCTGGCCCGAAGCTCCTTTATTTATCGGCCACCTGTTTGAGGGCCCCGTCACCACGGCCTCTCTGCTGCTCGGTCCGGCGTTCTTCACATTGCCTTACGATGATCCGGCCCGCGCCCACAAACTGTTGCAATTCAGCGTCACCAGCGCTTTCAATTATGCGCGCGCCATCACGCGCCGCTACGGCCGCCTCGAAGGCGCTTTCCCGCAGGGTTTCCCCGACGACTTCGCGGGCATTATCCCTCCCAAGTTATTCGGCGAGTTCGTCGCGCCGTATTGGGAGCAGGTCTTCGAGCGGTTGAATGCGAGGGAGCGGTTCGTGCACAGCGAGTTGCTCCGTGTTGGCCATTTGCCGTTTCTAAAGGATCTGCGCGTGGACTGCTATGACCCCGGCGCAGACCAGTACCTGACGCCGGATCTGCTCCGCCGGCATTGCCCTACGCGATTTCAGTTGCGCATTCAGGAATGGGATATGGCGAACTTGAGCGCACGGGAACTGCAAGAAATGTACCAGCGTTACTTGACGTACAATCCCAGGTTGATCAGTTTTTATCTCAGCCGCCTGGCGGATGTTCCTAAGGTGAAAGCCATTCTTGAAGTAGCCAGGCAATCATAAGGAGAGGGTCTTGAAGATCTGCGCATTGGCATTGTTATCTGCCTTGGCGGCGCACGCCGCCGGAATTCCGCTTACCCGCGACGCCGAACCGCTCGCCGCGGTGATCCATGGTGAAGGCGATGGTTACGCCGCCAGCCGCATTCGAAGTGAATTGCGGAAATACTGCGCCACGGAGGCAGCGCCAGGGTCCGCGCGCGTCCATATTTATGTGGGGACGCTGACTTCCAACGCCGTCCTCGCCCGGGTGGCGGCGGATCTTGGCTGGAGCAAGGATATTGAAAAATTGCCCGCGGAAGGCTACCTGGCGCGTTCCGGTTACCACAGCGGCAAGGCCATCGTCATGCTGGCCGGCGGCGACCGCACCGGAGCCATATATGCCGCCAGCGACTTCAAGAATTTCTATATGCACCCGGTGGGCGGCGGCGTAGAGGCCGTTGAGATCAACTATACCGAGATCCCCAAGATGAAGTACCGCTGGTTTTGGAACTGGGATGTACGCAC
This sequence comes from uncultured Solibacteraceae bacterium, assembly GCA_964429095.1. Taxonomy (GTDB): domain Bacteria; phylum Acidobacteriota; class Terriglobia; order Bryobacterales; family Bryobacteraceae; genus JAJFUV01. The sequence continues at coordinate 2,619 of CAYSBM010000124.1, forward strand.
AAACTGGGACCTGATTGACCACGATAATGTTTACGTTCCCGTCCAACAACTGCCCAAGACCGAGAGTGTGCGTCCCTGGTTTAAACGTCCCCAGGCTTTCGTCAACAACATGAAGCTGGTCATCGACTACATGAGCGAGCATAAGTTGAACGGCCTTATCTTGTGGGGATTCTTGCGCGACAACCACGGTGGCATTCCGGCGGCGCTGGAGGTCTGCCGTTACGCCAACGAACGCGGGGTCAAGATTATTCCAGGCGCGGGGATCGACCGGCATTACGGCGGCTTTTATCACGAGGGCAATCATGAGTTCAATCTTGAGACCCGCGCCGAACGCTATCCGCATCTGCGCTCCATCGGAAAAGACGGCAAACCCGAACCTCGCACGCTGTGTCTGGAACTTGCGGAAAACCGTGCGTGGCTGGAAAGAGGATTTCGCTGGCTTTACCGGACTTTTCCCATCGGCGGGGTGAACGTCGAATTCGCCGAGCATTCTACCTGCTACAACCCGGAATGTATTGAGGCCCGCAGACGCCAACCGGGAGATGAAACCGACTTCAGCAAAGATCTGGCTCGAATTGTCCCCTTCGTCATGAAGACGATTCATGACATCGCCCCGGATAGCTGGATGTCTTATGTCACTTATGGAGGATTTACGCCCGAGATGCGGGACAAGCCTCCTCTGCACGTGAGTGCGGCTCCCGGCTATGCCATATGCCAGTGGACTTTGACGAACATGCTGACGGATCTGGTTCCCACGCGTTCTCGCCGTCCGCCTCGAGCCACGCCCTGGACTCCCGGCCTGTACGAATCGCCGTGGCCGGAGGGCCTACGGCCTCCAGGCAGGCACAATCTCGGCTACATCCATTGGAACGCATTCTATACACAGAATCAGAAAGGATTCTTTGTGGATGCTTACCGTGAAGCGGCGCGCAGGGCTTACCGCCACGGCTTCGAGGGTCTGGATACCTATGGAGAGGAATCGCCCGCATTTCCAAACATTGAACTAAGTTACCTGGCGTTTTCCGAGTTTACTTACAATCCCGAAATGAGCGAGGAGGAGTTCTTGCGAAAACGCGTGGCGCCGTTGTATGGCGGGCCGGAGGCCGGACGTCTGGCGCTGGAAATCGCCCGCCGGGTGGGACCGGTACGTATCGGCGAACCGCGCCGGGCCGCGGAGCATTTGGTGGAGTTGGCCTACCGGGGGCGGGGCGTGTCGGAGCCGTACGCCAAGGCTCGCTGGGACAAGATGATCGAGTATGTGCGGGATGTCTTACCTAAGTAGGTTTGCGTTTGTTGTACTACTCGCTGTCGCGGCTGCGCGCGCGGCCGTGGCGGCCGGCCATCCGCGCCTGGCGCATTCCGCAGCGGAAGTAGCGGCCTTGCGGAAAGACCCGAAGCGTGTGGCTGAAGCAGCGGCCAAGGCCGCGCCATACCTCTTGAAGACGCGCACGGTTTGCTGGCCGGATTACCACATTCCCCTGCCAGCCGCGCCCATGCCCGCGCGGCATCCATCCACCAATTGGCCTTACTGGACGGCGCTCGGCGCGGAGTTGCGCATGGAGCTCGAGGCGCTGGCCTATGGCTATGCGCTTACAAATGACAGGCGCATGCTGGATCGCGCCCGCACCATGATGCTGGGCATCGCCGGCTGGGAGCGGTGGACGGATGCGGATTCATGCACCGGCGGCAAAGATCCTTGCCTGGACACCTATCTGCTCACTTTCGGCATGTCGATCGCTTACGATTACCTGTATCCGCAGCTCAGTCGGTCTGAACGCCGCACGATCGCCGACGCCATTGCCAGCAAGGGTCTCCGTTTTATTGCGTCACGGGCCGCTGCCGCGGACTCTTTCGTGTCGAACCCGGACCGCTGGCCCAACGGCTACGCCATGGTGCATGCCGCGCTCGGGCTGGGAGCGCTCGCCGTGCGTGGCGAACATCCCGGCGCCGAGGCCTACCTTCAACTGGCCGTGAGCACCTCCAGGCGGTTTCTGGATGAATTCGCCCATGCCGATGGCGGTCTGGTGGAGGGTTTCTATTATGGGGCGGCCTCGCTCGAACCACTGGCATTGTTCTTTTCGGCTCTCAAGCGCGATGGCGGCACGGATCTCTACGTCCACCCTTACTTCCGCCGGGCTCACGAATTTCCGTTGTATTTCCTGATTCCGGGCAAGAACTGGTTGGCGGGCTTTGGAGACAGCGGTGGTCCTCAGGGCTCGCAGCCGTTGATGATTGGCATGTTCCGGCGTAGGGACTTGCCGCCGGAGGCGCGCTTCTATCTTAAGCAGGCGCTCGGTGCGGAACGCAGCGATCCGTCGTATCTGGAGCCCGTACAGCGATGGCTGTTTTATGCCTTGCGGCAGGGTGCTGAGGGCTCTGACGGCTTTGAGTTGAGCGCCGCCAGACCGCCCAAGGCGCTCGCAAGGCAGTTTTCGAGTATTGGCTGGGCGGCGCTGCGCTCGGGTTGGGGCCCCGCGGACAGCCTGCTGGCGTTCCGCAGCGGCCCGAGCGTGGGCCATTCGCATCTGGACCTGAACAGTTTCATCCTTGCTTCAAACGGCGAAGTGCTGCTATCCGATCCAGGCTACCAGCGATTTGACATGAACTACCCTGACGGGCGCGACCGTGAGTTGACGAGGCGCGAAAACGCCTTTACCCGAGGCAGCCTGGGACACAACGTGATCCTGGTGGACGGGGAAGGCCAGAAAAGAGCCGCCGGCGCGCTGCGCAATTTTTTCGAATCGCCGGCCATGGCGGGTGTAAGCGGAGAGGCCGCCAGCGCATACCCGCAACTCCGGCAGTTTACGCGTCATTTGCTGCATTGGCGCTCGCGCGGTTTGTTCATCGTGTTGGATCAAGTCCGCACTGACGGGCGCCGGCGCCGCGTCGAATGGCTGTTGCAGACGCAGCCCCGTGGCAGGTTTGAAATCCTGCCGGGCGGCGCCATCCGCGTATCGGTGGCCGGTGCTGCCGTGACGGTCTCCACCTTGCTGCCTGCTCAAAGCGTGTGGCGCTTGAAAGCCCACGGGCAGGAAGAAAAATTCGGCCGCACGGCCGGGGTGCAGATGGACACCGCTGGCGCCACTTTCTTGACGGTGCTCCAAACACACCCCGCCGGCGAACGCCCGCAAACGGCGCTGCGCGCCTGGCAGACGGCGGACGGAAAATATGTGGTCGAAGCGGACAAGCGATGGCTTGAGATGAATCCGGCCGATCTTGCACAATCGCGGGAGGGCGAGGGCGATGCTCCTCGTCCCGCGCGGATCATGATCCGCCGGCCGATCGAGTTGCTGGGCGGATTCGAACCCCCAGAGAAGGACATCAACGGCTGGCAGCCGCTCCGCATCACTTCTGCCGCCCAGTGGGAGCGCCGCCGCGGAGAAATTCGCCAGCGCGTCATCGACGTGATGGGTAAGTTCCCACCGCGCCAGGCGCCGCTTGACGCCCGGACCCTTTCCGAGGAAGATACGGCCGATTATACGCGACGAAAGGTGAGTTATCTGAGTGCCGAAGGAGACCGTATCCCGGCCTGGCTGCTCGTGCCGAAGCGCGGCGGCAAACCCTGGCCCGCGGTGCTGGCGCTACATCAAACCGAAGCTATTGGCAAGGACTCGGCGGTAGGCATAGGCGGCGCGCCGCATGTGCGTTACGGCCACGAGCTCGCCGCCCGGGGATTCGTCGTTCTGGCCCCGGACTGCATCACCGCCGGCGAGCGCGTACTGGCCGGATCCAAACCCTATGTCACGGAAGTCTTCGACCGCCAGCATCCGGAATGGAGCGCGTTAGGCAAGATGTGCTCGGATCACATGCGCGGCATCGACTATCTGGAGACTCTCGATTTCGTGGATAGGCGGCGCATCGGAGTCATCGGGCATTCGCTGGGCGCCTATAACGCTTTCTTTCTGGCGGCGTTCGACGAGCGCATTGCCGCAGCGGTTTGCAGTTGCGGCCTTTCGCCACTCGCGATGACCTCGAAGCCCTTCGCTTGGGCGCGGGAAAGCTGGTTTGTGCATTTGCCGCGTTTGCGAGCATATCTTCGGGCAGGCATTGTTCCCTTTGACATGCACGAGGTCATGGCGCTGGTCGCGCCCCGCCCTTTGTTCAATTATTCGGCGCGGCATGATGAAATCTTTCCCGACGCTGAAGCCATAGAGGCGGCTGGCGCGCAGGTCGCGGGCGTTTATCAGTTGCTGGGGGCGGCGCAAAATTTCGTCTTCCTGATGCAGGACGGTCCGCATGGCTTTCCGCCCGCCGTGCGTGAGCAAGCCTACCGCTGGCTGGAAGGACTCCTCCGTTAACGGCCGCCGCGTGGCGGAGGGGGAGCCGCCCTCCTGATGCGGCTGAGCGGCGGCGCCGGGGGTGGGTTCGGGAAGTTGTAGCGATAGATCTTCGCCACCGAAGCGAAATAGATACCGTTTGCATCCATGGCGAACCCGCCGGTGATGGTTTCGGGCGCTTTGGCCAGCAGGGTGACGGCGTTCGTGGACGGGTCGATTGTGAAAACGCCGCTCGAGCAAAGTCCGTAGATCAAACCATCCGGCCCTATGGCGACGCTGTTGTAAATGGCCCCCGTGATAGGGAAGGGAAGCAGATCTTTCACCTGTGCGGTTAGCGGATCGAAGGTGAACATGGCCTTGCCCACCAGCCCGTACACCAGGCCGTTGGGCGCGGCAATGAGGTCGTTGATCGTCCCGGCGCCCGACAGCGGCGCCATCTCGGCGGTTTTCATCTTTTGCGCCAGATCGTAGACGAAAACCTTCGCGTCAGTCTGCGTTGGGAAACTGCCGCCTCCGCCGCTGACGGTGGTTCCGCCTACGATCAGGTGGCCGGACGAGGCCAGAGTGACAACGCTTTGATCTCGGACGATGTGCGGAAAGCTGATTACGTCGCCACTGTCGGGATTCCAAATCGTCAGCGGCCCGCCGAGCAGCCCATAACCGGAAACCGCGCCGATGTATACTCGCCCGTCCGGGCCTTGGATCATGGCCTGCGGCCGCCAACTAGAATCAGCGCCTACAAATGTCACCAGCCTGGGGTTGCTGTCT
>CAYSBM010000124.1:7673-8351 GCA_964429095.1 uncultured Solibacteraceae bacterium
CGGCCTGGCCGGTGACAAATGGCTTCGGCGGATCGTATTGCATAAGCGGCGCCAAACCGGAGTAAGCGGCCATCAGCAGGGAATCACGGCGAGCGAGGAAGGAGTAGATTTCACCACCTCCCAGATCCCCCAACTCCTCCATCTCAGCGGTTGCCGGATTGTATACCAGCAGATGTATAGGCAGCACGGAACTACCGTATAACTTTCCGTCCGGTCCGAAGCCCAGCCGGAACACCGACAGTTCATTGCCCTTGTACGTGAAACTCACCGAACGGGCCGAACCGTTCGGATAGCTGATGCGGATCGTGCGGTTGCTCACGCTCACTACTCCGGCGTCGGCCAGCGTATTGGGCAGCGCCTGGGGTGAAACCTGATCCGCGGCGATAGGGATGGCGTTCCCCCCCTCCAGGCGGAAGTACCGCGAGGCGGCCCGGCCGTACACTTGGCCGTCTTTGCCGCGATATACCCAGGCCTGCTCGACGCCCTGATATTGAGCCGGCAAGATCGAGCGGCGTTCGCCGGTGGCGATCCGGTAGGCCGCAATATTCGACTGGCTGGTTCCAATGCCGGTGTACACGAATCCGTCGTCGCTAGCGGCCACATAATGGGCATACTGCTGCACGGGGTCCATACGGCCCAGGTCCTCCAGCGCACCGGTGGCCGGGTCGTAGCGCACCA
>CAYSBM010000125.1:0-3751 GCA_964429095.1 uncultured Solibacteraceae bacterium
GACGCCGGCGGCCTGGCCGCCGCTCAGGCTCCCCCTCGCCATCCACGCCCGGACCGCCGCGACAGGCCTCCTCGCCACGATCGCCACGACCGGCCTAAGCACAAGCGATGAGCGCCGGCGCTCATCGAAGCCGGAGCGGCCACCCCGCGCGGGGGCCGCTCATGTGTTTACTCCACCGTAACGCTCTTGGCAAGGTTGCGCGGCTGATCCACATCGCAGCCGCGGCGCACGGCAATGTGGTAAGCCAGCAACTGCAACGGCACCACTTCAAGCAGCGGCGATAACAGCGAGCGGCAATCGGGAACCTCGATTACGTCGTCGGCCATCTTTGAGGCTTCCTCATCGCCTTCGGTCACCACGGCAATGACATGCCCCTGGCGGGCCTTCACTTCCTGTATGTTCGAAACGGTCTTCTCGTAGCGCAGGCAACTGCGGACGCTGGTCCGGTCCCGCGTGGCGCTCACCACCAGGGTCAGGTTCTCATCGATCAACGCGTTGGGTCGGTGTTTCATCTAGGCGGCCGGATACCCTTCGGCGTGAATGTAAGAAATCTCTTTCAGTTTCAGAGCGCCTTCCAGCGCGATGGGAAAGTGCATGCCGCGCCCGAGGAAAAGAAAATCGGTCGCCCGGAACAACTTACGCGCCAGTTCCTCGATATGGGCGTCGTTGCTAAGTACCTTTTCCATCTTGGCGGGGATTTGCAACAGGTCTTCGACCAGCGTACGGGACCTCTCCGCGTCCAGAGTTTCGCGCAGTTGCCCCAAGTACAGGCCCACCAGGAACAGCGCCGTAAGCTGCGAGGTGAAGGTTTTGGTGGAGGCCACGCCGATTTCCGGGCCGGAGTGCGTCAGCAGCACTCCGTCGGCCTCGCGCCCCAGCATCGAGCCCAGGACATTGCAGATGGCCAGCGTGCGCGAACCCTTGCTTCTGGCTTCGCGCTGCGCGGCCAGCGTGTCGGCGGTTTCGCCGGATTGCGAAACCAGCACGGTCAGCGTTTCCGGCGTCAGGATGGGGTCCCGGTAGCGGAATTCGCTGCCATAGTCCACCTCGACTGGCAGCCGCGCCAGACGCTCGATCATGAACTTGCCGACCAGACCGGCGTGCCAGCTCGTGCCGCAGGCCACGATGCGTAGATCGCGGAAGCGCCGGAATTCGTCCGCGGAGATTTCAATTTCATTGAGAAACACGCGTCCTGATTCCTGCCCCACGCGGCCCACGATGGTGTCCCGCACGGCGCGCGGCTGCTCAAAGATCTCCTTGAGCATGAAATGCTTGTAGCCGCCCTTTTCGGCCATGATGGGATCCCAGAGGATCCGGGTTACGGCCCGTTTCACCGGACGGCCCTCAAAATCGGTGAGCAGCACTCCATCGGACGTGAGCACAGCCAGATCGCCGTCGTCCAGGAAAAACACGTCGCGGGTGTGGTTCAAGAGCGCGGGCACGTCGCTGGCCACCACGTATTCCCCGTTGCCGAGGCCTATGGCGGCCGGCGGCCCTTGCCGGGCGGCGACGATTTTACCGGGATCCAGTCTCGAGATGACCGCAATGGCGAACAGGCCTTTCAGCCGGCGGGCGGCGGCGCGCACCGCCTCGGCCAGATCGCCCTGATAGGATGCCTCAACCAGGTGGGCGATCACTTCCGTATCGGTTTCCGTGGCAAAGACGTGGCCTGCGGCAATGAGTTCGCGCTTGAGGGCCAGGTAGTTCTCCACCACGCCGTTATGCACGACGACGATCTCGCCCTTACAGTCGCGATGTGGGTGCGCGTTTTCCTCGCTCGGGCGGCCGTGCGTGGCCCAGCGGGTATGGCCGATTCCGCAGGAGCCGTCCACGGGATCCAGCCGCAGCGCCTCCTCCAGGTTCCGCAGGCGGCCCTCGGCCCTGCGCACCGCCAGGCGGCCGTCATCGGTGATGACCGCCAGTCCCGCGGAGTCGTATCCGCGGTACTCCAGCCGCCGCAGCCCATCCAGGATGATGGGGACGGCCCGCCGCGTGCCGACGTACCCGACGATGCCGCACATAGAGGTTAATCGACGATCTCGATGCGGTAGTCTTCGATGACCGGATTGGCCAGGACGTCGTGAGCAATCTGCTCCATTTCTGTCCGGACCTGTTCTCTTGCCGCGCCTTCAGCGATGCTGATTTCGAAATACTTCCCCTGGCGCACATCGGCGATGCTCTTGTGGCCCAGGCTGTTCAGGGTTCGAGCCACCGTTTGGCCTTGCGGATCCAGAACGGTGGGTTTCATGGTGACGTATACCAGTGCCTTCATGGAGCTCCTTTGGACGGCTATTTTCGCTCGCCGAGCGCGCGGTCCATCATGAGTAATCCAGCGGGCGCATCGCCCACCGTCCGCAACCGGGCAGCAATCCCGGCGGCAGCCGCTTCTTCCTCCACCTGTTCCCGGATAAATTCTTCGAGGAAAACGGCGCTGGCGTGGTCCTTTTCGGCCAGAACCATTTCATACAGGGTGTGTATTAGACTGGTGACCTTGGCTTCGTGCTCGCAAACCTGCTCGAAGACGGCCAGCGGGGAAGCCACTCGGCCGGAGGCGCTTCGATCGCCTCCAGCTTTACCGCGCCGCCCCTCTGCGACACATACTCATAAAACTTCATGGCGTGGCCCCATTCCTCGCGGGATTGAGCCTTCATCCATCCCGCCATGCCGGACAGGTTTTGCGTCTCGAACCAGGCGGCCATGGAGAGGTACAGGTACGCAGAGTACATCTCCGCGTTGATGTGGCGGTTGAATGCGTCTTGTATATCGGCTTTGAGCATGGTGTGCACCTCCCCTTTAAGATTAACGCGATCAGGCAACAAAAAGGCGGGAATGACGTTTTGCGTCATTCCCGCCCTGGCAAGCTGGGAAGCTAGAACACGAGTTTGCCGACCAGCACAATGATCCGGTTCTGATTCTGCTCTTCCGGGTACAACTGGCCGAAACGCGAATCGGTCACGTTGTTGGTCAACAAGCGATTGAAATGGGGCACATTGAACACGTTCTGGAAGTCGCCGCGGAGCTGGAATTTCAGACCCTCGCGAATGGCGAATTCCTTGTAAATGGAGGCTTCCGACTCGTCCATATGCTTGGCGCGGACGTCGGGGAAGCGCGTGGCCCAGTTCCGCAAAGTGAACGGAGCAGGATTGGTGGTTGGAAAGGCTGTCACGTCAAACCACTTGTCATACAACGGGTCAAACTGCGGACGGCCGGCCTTTTGGGCATTGGCGTCACGCTGGGCGTCCGTCAGTTTCACCGTGCCGGGGCGCAGCGGAGCCGCCGTAGCGAAGTCGAAGGGGAAGCCGGACTGGCGCATCCACTGCCAGTTCACATTCCATCCTCCGATGAAGCCGTTTACCCAGCGGTTGGCGCCGCCGGCGATCCACTTGCCTTTGCCGAAAGGAAGCTCCCAGTTGAGCACCATGGAAAGCTTCTGCGGAACATCCCATTGCAGGAGCCGTTTTTCCAGTTGCGTATCCAGCAGGTTGCCCAAGTTCACGTCCTGAGCGTTCAGCACGCTGTACTTTTCGTAGCCTTTGGCTAACGTATAGGTGATCTGCATGCCGAAGCCTTGCTTGAACCGCCGGGTGGCGATCAGTTGCATCGAGTCATACCGCTGCCAGCCGATGGGCACGTTGCCGAGGGTAACGCTGGTGTACTGCGGGTAAGCATAGAGCAGCAACTGGCGGGCGAGCGTGGCGCCGTTCAAAGACGAGCCTGGCAGCAGCCCGGCCATGGGGTTGGGAATTTTCTC
>CAYSBM010000125.1:3761-8304 GCA_964429095.1 uncultured Solibacteraceae bacterium
TTCGCTTTGAAGTAGGCAGGACGGTCTGCCACGGGCAGCTTGGTCAACTCGTTCAGGGGAATAAAATTGAGGCCCGCAGACAGCCCGTTGGACATCTTCTTGGTGGTGTTTCCAACATAGGAGGCGTCAATCAGCCAGCCCGCGGGCAGCTCCCGCTGGAAGCCAACCGAATACTGGTGCGAGTAGGGCAGCGGGCGCTGCACGAAGTTTGCCGAGGCAGCCAGCCCCAGATTGGTAGACAGGCCCAAAGAGTTCCCTACGGGCTTCAAGAGTCCAGTCGGAAAGATCGACACAGGGAACGGATCGCTAACTGTAACTGCGGGCGTAAGTCAGTTATCCAGCGCAGCCCCCAGAGCTGTCTGCTGGCTGAACCCCGTTGCCGGACCTACGGCGTACTGGCCGAGGTAGGTAAGCCCGTAACCGGCGCGCATGACCCACTTCGGGGCGAAGTTATACGCCACACCTACGCGCGGTTGGAAGTTGTTCTTGTCGGGTTCAAATGCACCCCGCGGCACTCCTCCCACACCCGCATAGACCAAGCCGCCCTTGAGCGTCAGGCCCGTCACCTTGCTGGCCAGAGGGCTGGCGACATCGCGGTCGAAGCTGCGGACCATACGGTCATAGCGCTCCACGTCGGGCGACTCATAATCCCAACGCAGGCCAATGTTGAAAGTGAGCTTGGACGTAATTTTCCAGTCGTCCTGGAAGAACAGCGCATAATAGTGATGCCGGTAGGCCGGGTCGATGTTACGATCGACGTACCCGCTGGCCGGATAGCCGAGCAGGAAGCTGGCGAATTCATTGCCGCTAACGGCGTCGGCGCGCTGCGGATCTGCTTGCGTCCAGGTCTTATTGAATGTGAAATTGCCGCTGGCCGAGCCGGGTTGTAACTGGTTGCGGTTGTACCGCCGGAACTCGGCGCCGTAGCGCAGGTTGTGCCGCCCCCAGGTGGTACTCATGTTGGGCTGCAAGCTCCAGGTATCGTGGGTCTCGTAACTAGTCACCGAGGAAGCTCCCAGTTCGGAGTAGGTGCCCAAGTTGAAGCGTGGAAATTGCAGGGCGGTAAACTGCGAGACAAGGCTGGAGGGGAAACCGAGTTGGCGCGGGTCGTACCCTGGCCCGTAAATATTTCCACTGAAACCCTCGTAACGGGCCAGTCCAAAACGGAGCTTGATCTCGTTGGTCGGATTGATCGTGGAAGTCCAATCTGCTCCCCAGTTTCGAGATACGCGCGTCGAGGGCGCCTCACCGCTCGGTTCGGCGGGATTATCGCCCCACACGATCTTGGCGAAGTTGCTCCACGGCGTCTGCGCATAGCGCCAACTGACGCGGTTGTTCTGGTTGACGTGATAATCCATTTTCCCCAGCCAGGCGTCGTAGCCGTTGGCTGCGCTCTTGATCTTTACGTAATTGGTGTTGTGGTCAGGGCCGATGCCGGGTCCGGTGGGCTTGGGATAGAAAGAAGCCACCTTGGCCGACACCGGGTTTATCCGCGCGGCCGGGATGACATTGGAGCCAAACGGTTGCCGGGTATACTTGCCGTCGCTGCCCAACTTTGTGGTGAGCGGATCGTAAATTGTGACCCGCGCCCCGGCGCTGTTGTACAAATTCGAGAAATCGCCGCGGATCTGCTCGTCGAGCGGAATGGTCCGCGCCTGAATGCCCGGGTTGCGCTCGCGCAATCCCTCCAGCGTGAGCAGGAAGAACAGCTTGTTACGGCCGTCAAACACCTTCGGCAGATAAACCGGTCCGTTGACATCGAAGCCGAAGGTGTGCTGGTTGAAGCGCACCTTCTGCTCGGCAAAAGTATTTGCCGCCCAGGAGTTCGCGTTCAAGTTGTGGTTCTTGTAATAGTCGAACAGTTGCCCGTGCAGACTGTTGGAGCCGGATTTCAGAGTGATGGTTGTCACCCCACCGCCTACGCGCCCAAATTGTGCATCGTAAGCGTTGCTTTGCACGGTGAATTCCTGAATTGAGTTGAGCGAGGGCACCCACGACACACCGCGGTCCGGCCGGGTGTTTGAGGTGCCGTCCACCAGGGTTTCATTCTCACCTTGGCGGCCTCCGCTGATCATCACGGCATTCACGTTGCCGAAGGCATAAAGCTCCATTGAACCCCAGTACCGGCTGGTCTTCACCACGCCCGGCAGCGTGAATTGCAACTGGTACAAGTTTCGCCCGTTGGTGGGAATATCCTCGATCGCCCGGTTCTGAATGGTGGCAGTCCGTGCCGAAGTTTCCGTCTGCAAAAGGCTCGCCTCGGCTGTCACGGTAACGCTTTCGGCTACTGCGCCCAGCTCCAAGGTAATGTTCAACCCCAATTTGTCGGCGCTGCTGAGGGCAATCCCCTCGCGAACGTATTTCTTGAAGCCGGCTTTTTCCACTTGAAGGGTGTACTTGCCGGGCAGCAGGAAGCTTACCAGGTAGTTGCCGGCTGCGGTTGACTCGGTTTCGGTGGAGGTATTCCTCTCCACGCTGGTGACGATGACCTTGGCCCCCACCACTGGCGCGCCAGAGGGGTCGGTTATAAACCCGCTGATACTGGCGCGAAATTCCTGGGCGGGCAAGACGGAGCCGCACATCAGGACTAGTGAAAATACAAGCAATTCTGTGTACTTTTTCATTCGTAACCCCTTTCCGAAGACAGGACACATGCCCCTTGGTGCCCTTGGTGCGAGAATACAGCTTTCGAAAGAACTTGTCAATCTTCATTTAAGCCGTTGCGCCGCCACGTGAGGATGTCTTAAATTGCGCCAAGCAAGTGACAATGCCCGTTTGACAAACTCAAGTTTGGAAGGTGAATCAAGCAGGAGTTCTCCTCATGAGCCAGCACGGCCAAGACCGGCTGGGGTGTCGAAAATACTTCGGACAAAGCTGATCCGGCAAGGCTAGGCCGCCAGACAACTGGGCATCAACGTACGGTTGGTGCGAGGGCTGCCGCGCGCTTTGCGCGATAGGGCGGCCAAACGGTGATTCACGGTCTGCGTGGCCGGGAAGGACTGCGGCAGATCATGATGGTGTCAGGGCTCTGGCGGGCCGGCAGACCGGAGGCCTTCTGCTCCTGCAAGGGCCAGACTGGTCGGGACTGCGCCCAAGGCATTAGGCGACCTCAAGTTGTTTTTACTTGACATTCAGTTGCATGTAGTTTTTAATAGTTTCTTGGACCTAATTGCAACTGGCAATCATATGCTTGACTAAGGCCATTTCCTGCGATCAGCTTATTTGAATTAAGACCTCTATAGTCAAGAAGATAAAAGGAATGTACTAAACATGCACAATATCTTCCAAATGCAACTCAATGTCTTTATCCGAGCCGGGCACCGGCTGGGCTTAGCTGTAGGACACGTCTGAGATGGTGCACCCTTCAGCATCCTGGTTCCAGCTCCGGCGCCGCTGGGCTCTGCTGGCCCTCTTGAGTCTGCACTCCGCGCGGATGCTGGCGCTCACTGGAAACGCGGGCGCAACGCTCGGCGGGAGAGTCGTGGGCCCGAATCATAAGACCATTGCCGGAGCCAAAGTTAGCTGTCTGGCTGCGAGTAGAGATCCCGATTTCTACGCCCTCACTGGCGGAAATGGGGAATTCTCGTTCGCCGTTCCCCCCGGCCGCTGCACACTCATGGTGACAGCTAACGGCTTTGAGCCGGCGTCCCGGTCTGTGAATGCCGTCAGCGGGCGCGCCGAGCAGCGGCTGATTGTTCTGCGGCTGGCCGTAGTGCGCACATCCATCACCGTCGCGTATTCTACGAGCTACCAGGTGGCGGCTATTCTCGGCGGCACCAAAACGCTTACCCGCGTGGCTGACGTGCCGCAATCCATCACCGTGGTGCCCCGCGAACTGATCGCTGACCAGATGATGTTGAGTATCAGCGACGTCGTGCGTTACGTGGCCGGCGTTACGGCTCACCAGGGAGAGAACAACCGTGACCAGCTTATCATCCGCGGCAATAGTTCCTCCGCCGACTTTTTTGGCGATGGCGTGCGAGACGACGCACAGTACTTTCGGGACCTATACAATCTGGAACGGGTGGAAGCACTCAAAGGCCCCAACGCTGTGATCTTTGGTCGCGGGGGCGCCGGGGGCGTCATCAACCGGGTTACGAAAGAACCTGACTTTCTCTCATTCCGCGAAATAGAATTGCAGGGCGGTTCTTTCGCCCACAAACGGGCCGTTCTGGACTTCGACCAGCCTCTGGGCAACCGGCTGGCCTTTCGCCTCAGCGGGGTCTACGAGGATTCCGAGAGCTTCCGCGACTCCGTCACTCTCAACCGCTCGGGCTTCAACCCCACTTTGAAATGGGCGGCCGGCGGATTCACCTCTCTGCCCGTGCGCTACGAGCGTTTCCAAGACCACCGCACCGCCGACCGGGGAATCACCTCGTTTCAAGGCAGGCCGGCTGATGTTCCCATCTCCACCTACTATGGCGACCCCACCGGCAGCCTGGCCCAGGCCCACGTCAATCTCGGCTCAATCTTATTGGAACATGTTGCAGGTCCGGAGAGCCTCCGTAATCACGCCCACTTTGCCGCCTATGACCGCCCCAAC
>CAYSBM010000126.1:0-3769 GCA_964429095.1 uncultured Solibacteraceae bacterium
GCTGAAATGCTGCGGCAATATGCCCCCGCGCGGCACGCCGAGCGGAGCCGCACCCACGCCTAGCCGCGGGCGAAAGGCAGCGTGGTCGCCGCCGCGCTGTCGGCGGCGCCGGTGCGGGTAGGTAACGCCCGCCGCGGACAGAAATATCTTCCTGCCATTGAAGGGATCCAGTCAGAGCTTGCCGTCCCATTGATTGTTGGAGACCGGGTGGTGGGCGTTCTGGATTTGGAGAGCGAAAAGAAAGGATTCTTCACCTCGGAGCATGTGCGCACACTTTCGTTGCTGGCTCCTCACCTGGCGGCGTCGATTGAAAACGCCAGCCTCTACAGCCAGGTTTCCGCCGACAAGATTCGTATTGAAGGTGACCTGGCGGCGGCGCGGGACCTGCAACAGAGCCTGTTGGGAAAAATTCCGGAGTTCCCCGGCGTTGACGTCAGCGCTTATAACATCCCGGCCGCCGCCGTCAGCGGGGACTTTTACGACTTTATCCAGCACGGTGGCGACCTGCTGAGAGTTTTCATGGGAGACGTGAGCGGAAAGGGGGCGGCGGCGGCCCTGTTTGCGGCGCTGGCCAGCGGCGCCTTTCACCAGCTCAGCTCGGCAGGCCAAACGCCCTCAGCCCTGCTGGCTTCCATCAACCGCTACTTGGCGGCGCGGAATGCGGCCCAGAAATTTGTGGCGGCGACCGTGGTCGACTGGCGGCCGGCGGCGTGCTGCCTGGTGCTGAGCTACGCAGGCGGGGTGGACTCTGTGCTGGTCCGAGACGGGAGTGCCGAACTACTCCGCGTGGAAGGACTGCCCCTGGGGCTGTTTGACCATGCCGGCTACGAAGAGGTTTCCATACCCGCCGGCCCAGGCGACATGCTGGTGCTTGTTTCCGACGGCATCCTCGACCGCGTTGACAATGATGGCCGCGAATACGGTTCCGAGCGGTTGATTCAGACAATATTGGAGCATAAGGGTGAGGCCGCTTCTGCGCTGATAGAAGGCATACTGGAGAGTGTGCGGCAGTTTTCGGCCGGCGTTCCGCCGCAGGATGATCAAACTTTGGTTGTCTTGAAAATACAGCCTCATCAGGAGCTGCTGCCAGCAAAGCCGGGCGCTGACAGCGCTCAAGCGAACCAAGGAGTTTAGAACAGATGGACCGGTTGCAGAAAAGGCAGTTCCGATTTACAGCGGCCTATTTGGCCGCCGGTTTTCTGGCCCTGTACCTGTTTCAGATTTTTGTCGCCGCGCCCCAACCCCGCCGGGTTTCTTATAGCGAATTTCTCGCCGAAGCCCGCGCCGGGCGCGTGGCTGAGGTCAATATCACCGCCACCGAATTATTAGGCCTGTTGAAGCAGGAAGCCGCGCGGCAAAAGGGCGTCCGCATGATCACGGCAACCCGGTTGCCCGGCATCGATGAAACTTCCCTGGTGAGGGAACTCGAGGCCCAGAACGTCAAACTGACGGGCACGATTCAGACCAGATCCTGGTGGACAGAGGCTCTGTTGTCCTGGATTCTTCCGCTCGCGCTGCTATTTCTGTTCTACGGATACGGGATGTGGCGCGTCGGACAGGGGCCGGGTTCCCCGTTGAGCTTGGGTAAAGCGCGCGTCAAGATTCGCGACGAGTCCAGCGAGAACGAGGTCAAATTTGCTGATGTGGCCGGCGTGGACGAAGCCAAAGCCGAACTGGTGGAGATCGTCGACTTTCTCAAGAACCCGCAGAAGTACCAGAAGCTGGGCGGGCGCATTCCAAAAGGAGTGCTGCTGGTGGGGCCTCCCGGCACGGGCAAGACTTTGCTGGCGAAAGCGGTCGCCGGCGAGGCGAATGTGCCCTTCTTTTCCATATCTGGAAGCGAATTCGTCGAGATGTTTGTGGGCATGGGCGCCGCGCGCGTGCGTGATCTGTTCGATCAGGCCAAACCGAAGGCCCCTTGCATCGTCTTCATCGACGAAATCGACGCCATCGGTAAGGCGCGCTCCGCGGGCCGCGGCATGGTGTTCGGTCATGATGAGCGGGAGCAGACTTTGAATCAGCTACTGGTCGAGATGGATGGTTTCGATTCCACCAAGGGCGTAGTCTTAATGGCCGCCACCAACACTCCGGAGGTCCTGGATCCGGCCTTGCTCCGGGCCGGTCGCTTTGACCGCCAGGTTGTCGTGGACCGGCCCGACCTCAAGGGGCGCGAAGATATTCTGCGCGTGCATGCCCGCAAGGTCAAATTGGCCGGGGACGCGGACCTGCGCACCATTGCCGCCCGCACGCCCGGCATGGTGGGCGCCGACTTGGCCAATATCATTAACGAGGCGGCCCTGCTGGCCGCCCGGCGCGGCGCTGAGTTGATCGAACACCGGGATCTGGAGGAAGCGATCGACCGCGTTATGCTGGGACTCGAAAAGAAGAGCCGCTGCATGAGCCCGGAAGAAAAAAAGCGTGTAGCGTACCACGAAGCCGGGCACGCTTTGGTGGCGCTCTCGGTTGAGCACGCCGACCCGGTGCACCGCGTCTCCATCATCCCGCGCTCGATCGGGGCTCTGGGCCACATGCTGCAACTGCCCACCCAAGAAAGATACCTGCTGACCAAGCCCGAGTTGGAAGACCGCATTGCGGTGATGCTGGGCGGTCGCGGCGCCGAGGATATTGTTTACCAGGGCGTGGTTTCCACCGGCGCTTCCGACGACTTGCAGCGCTCCTCGGAACTAGCCCGGCAGATGGTGACGCAATACGGCATGAGCAGCCAGCTTGGCAACCTCACTTACGGGGCGCCCTTAAAGCAGAACTTCCTGGGCGGGCCGTTTGGCGATTCAGTCCGCAACTACAGCGAACGGACCGCGCAGCAAATTGACGATGAGGTGCGCGCTCTAATCGACTCGGCTTATGCGCGCGTCAGGCGCATCCTGAGCCAGCGGCGCGCTGAGCTGGAGCGGGTAGTCGCCGAGTTGGTCAAGAAGGAGACTTTGGACCGGGCGGAACTGCAATCGCTGCTAGAGGCTTCCGCCGTTAGCCGGAGTGGGGAGGACGTACCCCAGGGCGCGTCCGGAGCATGAGCATGGCGCTGTCATATTGTATTTGCGCGTTGATGTAACCTTGCCGCAGCCTCCTGCATCTATCCGGATGCCGGAAGCCTCAACCAGGCCGCCGGTACCTGCTAACTGATTCAGATCGAAGGGAAAAGGAGGTGTAGAGTAAGCTGTTTAACAATCTCTTCACTGATGACGTTCGCCGGACGCTGGACCTCATGCGTAGGTCTCTGGATGAGTTGTTCAGCGGACCTTTTGCCACTACAACCCCTGGCAATCAGGAGGTTTCCTTCGTACCATCCTTCGAGGCGGGCTGGACTGACGAAAAGTTGAATCTGCGAGTCATCCTGCCTGGCGTCTCGGAAAAGGATGTCCGGATCTCAGTCCAGGGCTATCAGTTATTGGTGGAAGGTGAGCGTAAGGCGCCGGAAGGCTTCTCTACCAACGGCGGCTTCTCCTCCCTGCCGTATGGGAAGTTTTTCCGGGCCATCGACTTGCCAAGCCGCCTGGACTTGGACAAGGTCAACTGCCGTCTGCGGGATGGCGTTCTGGACATCGAGATCCCGGTGAAGGCGGAAATGAAGCCGCGCGTTATCCCGATCGACACGGGATACGAAGAGCGCAAGGCGTTGGCGGCCTGAAGCGTATCTTGCGGCTCGGGCCGCTTATCTCCAGCGGGCCGAGCCGTGCTCCGCCTCCACCGCTGAAACCCAGCGAAAGACGGGCGTGCGGACCGTAAGAACGCGTGCAGCGTACAATGGTCG
>CAYSBM010000126.1:3837-8287 GCA_964429095.1 uncultured Solibacteraceae bacterium
AAGACCGCGGCCCGGTAACACGGGGCGGTGGGCCCCCGCCCTCATTTTGCAGATTCCGCCGGGGCGCCGGGCGCCGGGCGCGCGCGCCGGGCTGCTTTACACCCCTCACGGTGTTGTCCAGACGCCCGTATTCATGCCCGTGGGGACTCAAGCCACGGTGAAGGGCCTGACGCAGCGCCAACTCCGTGAAGAGCTGGGCGTCGAGATCCTGCTGGCCAATACCTATCATCTTTTTCTCCGCCCGGGACACGAGCTGATCCGCGCTCAAGGCGGATTGCACCGTTTCATGTCCTGGCCTGGCGGCATCCTGACCGACTCCGGCGGATTCCAGGTTTTCAGTCTCGACACCCTGAGAAGGGTGACCGATGAGGGCGTGATGTTCCGTTCGCACTTGAACGGCGACGCGCACCTGTTTACGCCCGCCTCCACGGTGGAGGTGCAGTTGGCCTTGGGCAGCGATATCGCCATGGTGCTGGACGAGTGCCTGGCCTATCCGGCGAGCTTGGAAACGGCGGCGGCTTCCATGCGCCGCACCGTAAGCTGGGCTCAAGCGGCTTTCGCGCACTTCCGCCGCGCCTGTGAGGGCCGGGCGGCGCGTCAAGCGCTATTCCCCATCGTACAGGGTTCGGTGTATCCGGCTCTGCGGCGCGAGTGCGCCAGTCGCCTGGTGGAACTGGACGCGGAAGGGTACGCCATTGGCGGCCTTTCGGTGGGTGAGCCGCGCGAGCTAAGCCTGGAGATGGTCGAAGCGGCGGCGCCGCTGTTGCCGCAAGACCGCCCGCGCTACGTCATGGGCGTTGGTCTGCCCGAGGAATTGCCGCAGTACGTCGCACGCGGCGTGGACATGATGGATTGCGTGCTGCCATCGCGCAACGCGCGTAACGGATGCCTGTTTACCCGCACCGGGCGCGTCATTATTAAACAGGCGCGTTACCGCGACGACCAGCGGCCGGTAGATGAAACCTGTAGTTGTTACACCTGCCGGCATTACTCGCGGGCTTACCTCAGGCACCTGTTTCAAGCCCGGGAGATCCTGTATTCCACCCTGGCCACCATTCACAACCTGTGGCACTACCTTGACATCATGGCCCAAATCAGGCAGTCTATAAGGCTTGGGACATTTGTGGATCTCGTCAGGGCGCTAAGCTCCAGGCAAGCCTTTGAGGAGTAGCGGGCTCTAAGTTCCTCAGGACCAAAATAAATCCAGCGACGCTCGCGTTACACTGCAGCTAGAGGCTAAATGTGGTTGTGAATTTTCTGCTCCAACAACCGGGACCGGCGAACCCGGTGATGGGTTTTCTGCCCATCCTCCTGATATTCGCCATCTTCTATTTTCTTCTGTTTCTCCCCATGCAGCGCCAGAAAAAGCAGCAGAAGAAGATGCTGAGCGAGCTGCAGAACGGCCAGCGCGTCGTCACCACCGGAGGCGTTTTGGGGATCATCGTGGCGATCAACGACGACGACACCCTCTACCTGCGCGTGAAGCCGGACAACGTGAAGATTCAGGTAACGCGCAGCGCGGTGGCTGGCGTGCTGCCGGAGGAAACCAAGAAATAGCCCCGCGGAAGGTTACCGCATGCAGAAGAATTTGAACTTCAAAATCGCCTTCATCGCCGCCGTTGTACTGCTTTGCATTTACGGGATCATCGGGCTGCCGAAATCCAGACAGGAGCTGATCTCGAACTGGAAGCGGAACATAAAACTAGGTCTGGATCTGCGCGGCGGCAGCCATCTGGTCTTGCAGGTGCAGGTGCAGGACGCCTTCAAAGCCGAGGCGGACCAGACCATTGAGCGCATCAAGGACGAGCTGCGCAAGGCGGGAATTAGCTATACCGAGATCGACCGGAACGACCCGGCCAGCATTGAGGAAGCCGACCGCATCCAAATCAATATCCGCGGCGTGGCCAGCGAGCGCACGGGTGACTTCCGCGCCATCCTCACCGAGCGGTTCCCCGCCTGGACCCTGACGCCGGTGAATTCCACCGACTACCGCCTGAATATGAAGCCCACTGAGGCGCTGGCGCTTCGTAAAGACACGGTGGAACGCAGCATACGGACCATCGAGAACCGCGTCAACGCTCTCGGTTTGACCGAACCGGTGATCCAGCAGCGCGGACGCGCGGAAGCCGAAGGCGAAATTCTCGTGCAGTTGCCCGGCGTGGATGACCCGGCCCGCGTGAAGCAAATTATTCAGACTGCCGCGATGCTGGAAATCTCGGAAGTCAAAGACGGCCCCTTCCCGAGCCAGGAGGCCGCCCGCGCCAAGCATGGCGGGGTGCTGCCGTTGAATACCGTTCTGGTCCGCATGGCGCCGCGGGGAGAGTCCGGTGAAAGCTGGTACTTGTTAAACCGCACCCCGGTGATCACTGGCCGGCATGTGCGCACCGCCCGGCCCTCACAGGATGAGTTCCGCAAGTGGGAGACCGCTTTCACACTCACCCAGGATGGCGGACGGCGCTTTGCCCGGTTCACGGAAGCCAACATCGGCAACCGCCTGGCGGTGGTGCTGGACAAGCAGATTCGCAGTGTGGCCACCATTCAATCGCGCATCGAAGATTCGGGGCGGATCACGGGGCAGGCCAGCGAGATTGAAGCCTCGGATCTGGCTCTGGTGCTGCGCTCCGGTTCGCTGCCCGCCGGCATCGTATACCTGGAAGAGCGCACCGTGGGCCCCTCGCTGGGTGCGGATTCGATCCGGCAGGGGTTGATTGCAGGCATTGCGGGTTTGATAGCTGTAGTGGCGATCATGTTGGTGTATTACAAAGGCAGCGGGATAAACGCCACAGTGACGTTGATTTTGAATGCCGTCATTCTGATCGCCATGCTTAGCTATTTTGACGCGGTGCTCACCTTGCCGGGCATTGCAGGCGTCATCCTGACCATCGGCATGGCGGTGGACAGTAACGTGCTGATTTTCGAGAGGATCCGCGAAGAGTTGCGATCCGGAAAATCAGTGGTGGCGGCTGTGGACACGGGTTTCAGCCGGGCGTTTTTGACCATTATCGACACGCACGTCACCACGGTGGTGAGCTGCGCGTTTCTGTTTATGTTCGGTACCGGACCGGTGAAGGGCTTCGCCGTCACCCTGGTTATCGGCTTGATCGCCAACATATTCACGGCGGTTTTTGTTTCAAGGGTGATTTTCGACTGGCACCTGAGCCGGCAACGGCAGGTGGAGAGTTTGAGTATTTGAACGTTTTGTGATATTTTTCACTCACACTGCGGGAACTGGATGGATCAAGCCGGTGTCTAACTGTGACAAGAACCGGCGCGGCTGAGCGCATGCAGATATTCAAAGAAACGAATTTTGATTTTCTTGGCAAGAGAAGGCTGGCATTCGGCGTGTCGCTGGTTCTGATCGCCGCGACGGTGTTCAGCCTGGTTGTAAAGGGCGGCCCCCGTTACGGCATCGACTTCAACGGCGGCGCGCTGATGTATGTCAAGTTCGCCAACCAGCCGCCGGCGGACAAGATCCGCTCGGCCTTGAGCGCAAAGATTTCGGGTGAAATCACCGTGCAGGATCTGGCGGGTTCTGATGAGGTGCTCATCGGCACCGAAATCAAGAGTGAGCAGGAACTCAACGCGGCCCGAAGTAAGATGGAAGAGGTGCTGCGCGCCAATTTCGGCCAGCCCGGCGACAAGCTGGACTTGAACAACGTGGGCCACGAAGCCCTGATGAACCGGTTGCGGGACCCGTTGCAGCGTGCGGGCGCGGCGCTGTCCGAGCAGCAACTGTCGGAGCTGGTGAAGGCGATTCTGGACTACCGCGATTCGGCGCCCCGTAGCGGGTTGCTGCGCAGCGTGGACGAACTGGCCGCGGTTCCCGGCGTCAGCCCAGCCGTGATGGCGGCGATCAAACAGGAATGCTACGCCTCGGGGTTCGCCATCCGGAATGTTGAAATGGTAGGCCCCAAAGTGGGCGCCGACCTGCGGCGGCAAGCCGTCATGGCAACTCTGTACGCGCTGGGCGGAATGCTGGTTTACATCGCGTTTCGTTTTGAGTGGATTTACGGAGTGGGCGCGGTGATCGCTGTGTTTCATGATACGCTGATCACGATCGGCCTGTTCTCGATTTTCAACAAGGAAATTTCCTTGACGGTGGTGGCCGCGCTGCTGACCCTGGTCGGCTACTCGATGAACGACACTATCGTCATCTTCGACCGGATTCGCGAGAACCTGAAGGTCCTGCGCAAGACGAAGCTGGAAACTCTGATGAACATCAGCGTAAACCAGACTCTCAGCCGCACGGTGCTGACCTCGGGCCTCACCTTCCTGACCTGTGCCGCACTGTTTCTATTCGGTGGACCGGTGCTGCATGGATTCTCGTTCGCGCTCGTGGTGGGGATCATTATCGGAACCTATTCGTCGGTTTTCATTGCGAGTCCGATCGTGCTGTTCTGGAATAACTTCCTCGAAAGCCGCAAGCGGGCGGCTATTGCCGCCCCGGCTG
>CAYSBM010000127.1:0-1112 GCA_964429095.1 uncultured Solibacteraceae bacterium
TTCCCCAATCTGACCTAGGCTTTCACCACCTGGATGCCGCAGGACGAGCGCGTGCGCGCGCAGGGCATCATGTGGACCTTTGCCCGCTGGGGAGGCGCCTTCACCCCTCCGCTGGTGGTCCTGGCGTTCCGGCTGTTTTCCTGGCGCAGCGCATTTGGAGTATTCGGCGCCATCGGGCTGATCTGGGCGGTTTTCTTCTATCGGTGGTTCCGCGATAATCCCAGCCATCATCCCAGCGTAAACGCGGCCGAACTGGCGCTGCTTAAAGGCTCGGAAAAAATGGCCTCCGGCCACGGCAACGTGCCGTGGCGCCGTCTGGCTAGCTCGCGCCGCGTCTGGCTGCTTTGGGGACAGTATTTTTTCACCTCTTATCCCTGGTACTTCTATATCACCTGGCTCCCCACCTATTTACAGGAGGCGCGTGGGTTAAGTCCTGCCTATAGCGCCAATCTGGCCATTTTCCCGCTCTTGTTCGGCGGCTTCGGCGCTTTGCTGAGCGGCTTTCTCTCGCCGCGCATCGCGCTCTGGAGCGGCAGCTTACGTTTTGCGCGCCGCCTGATGGGCGCAAGTGGCATGTTGGGAGGATGCATGTTCTTATGGCTGGCGGTCCAGTTTAAGGACCCGTTATGGACCATGCTGGCCATGGGGATGGCGAGCTTCGCCAATGACCTCATGCTGCCCTGCGCCTGGGGTGCCTGCATGGATGTCGGCGGAAAGTACACGGGCACCCTGTCAGGCTCCATGAATATGATGGGGAACTTGGGAGGGTTCGTGGCCCCCATCGCCGGAGGCTACATTCTCCATCTGACCGGCGGCAACTGGAACGCGTTCTTGTACTCGATGTCGGCGGTCTATGTGCTGGCAGCGCTGTGCTGGCTGCCTATGGACCCGGTCACGCCGCTTGAGCAATCAGAAGCTGCGCACGCCTAAAGCCACCACGTCTTCGACTTCCAGCATTTCCCTGACCACGAAGGGCTCGCCGTAGCGCGCGCCGATCAGATTGCCGTAGAAACGCGCAATCGATCCCAGGCGCTCGCGGATCTCCGCTTGGGAGGGGAACAGTTCCGTGCTTGCCGTTTGGTCGCCGTATTGCGCTGCGTAGCAACACAGGC
>CAYSBM010000127.1:1122-8235 GCA_964429095.1 uncultured Solibacteraceae bacterium
CGAATTGAGGCGTGATGTCAACCACGAAACTGGGCGTCACGTTGGCGTAGAGCGAGGCATAAAGGATCTTATGAGGGCGGTGCGGCGGAATCTGGCTCTCGAGTTTCCGCAACCCGGCCAGAAAGCAGGCCTCATAGCCCAGTTCCCCGGCGCGGTAGTGGTCCGGGTGGCGTGCTTGCCAGTAGGGTAGGATGACCACGCGGGGCCGCAGCACGCGAATCTGAACAGCCAGACTCATACGCGCGGCGACGTTGTTTTCGAGCCGCGCGTCCGGCAGGCGCAGGTTGCCGCGCCAGGCCAGCATCAGCTCGGCGGCGGCCCGCTGGGATTCCTCGATGCGCAATTCCGGATTCCCGCGGCTGCCCATCTCGCCGGCGGTCAGATCCAGCACGCCCGTGCGGTAACCACGCTCGGCCATCTTGATGAGTGTTCCGCCGCAGGTCTGCTCGACGTCGTCCGGATGCGCCGCGATAGCCACCACATCCAGCGCGTCAACGGGCGAAGCGGGGAATTCGCATTGCATGCCGTTTCACCAATACAGGTCCCGCCGCCGGCGGTAGCGCTGTCCCCGGCCCATCGCCAGCACGAGCAGCATACCGGCCAGAAAGCCCCCGACGTGGGCGAACCACGCCACCCCGCCGCCCTGGCTAAGCTGCGAATGGGCGATGCTGCCGATTCCGCTGAAGAATTGGATCACGAACCAGTACAGCAGGATCAGCGCGGCAGGCACATCCCCCGTGGTCAGAAAAATGAAGATAGGCACCAAGGTGACGATGCGCGAATGTGGAAACTTGACCAAATACGCGCCCATTACACCGGCGATGGCCCCGCTGGCGCCGACCACCGGCACGCGGGATTCCGTACTCAGCGCATAATGGCCGAGCGCGGCCAGCACGCCGCATAGCAGGTAGAACAGCAAGTACTTGCCGTGCCCCAGGGTGTCTTCGACGTTATCGCCGAAAATCCAGAGAAACCACATGTTGCCGATCAGATGCAGCCAGCCGCCGTGCAGGAACATGGACGTCACAAGATCCGCCATCTGTAGCCGCGCCGGAATCATTCCGTATTCCAGGATGAAATGGTTGCGCGAAAACGGATCCAACGAGACAGTATGGAGGAAGACCATCACGTTGGTCACAATCAACGCAATGGTGACATACGGCGTTGAATAGCTGGGCTGTGAGTCGCGGAGTGGAATCATGCCCGGTTTAGTGAGCCGTCCGTGACGCGAAATCCGCATGTTCGCGCCGCTCTGCCCGGCGCATCAACGCCTGGGCTTCGCTCCGGCTGCGGATTCCGCCGCGGGCGCCGACCGCCATGCAGTTCAAAGCGGCCAGCGCGTTCGAAAAATCCAGCGCTTCGCGGACCGGCATTCCTTCGAGGACAGCATAGCAGAATGCGCCATGGAAGACGTCACCTGCGCCCGTGGTGTCGACGCAGTTCACCACGAAAGCCGGTGAATAGATGAACTTGCCTTCCGCACGCGCCAGCGCCCCGTAGGCGCCCAGCGTCATAGCCGCCACGCGCATTCCGTATTCGTCCTGAAGCAGCGCCAGGGCTTTGAAGGGATCCGCCTCGCTGGTCCAGTTGCCGGGGAATTCGCTGCTTGCGATGAGGTAATCCACATAGGGTAAAACGCGGTCAAAACCGTGGTACACCGTGTCGACGTCCACAGTGACCGGAATGCCCGCCTGGCGCGCGATGCGCGCGGCGCGCTCCACCGCCGGAGTGTCGTGCCCGTCGATGTGCAGCAGGCGCGCCGAAGTGATCATCTCCGGCTCGATGAACGAAGGATCCAAGCGCAGGCACTCAGGACGCCGCCATAGCACGGTCCGCTCTCCGGTCGAGCGGTCGATCAAAATGTAGGCCGACTGGTTGGGGCACCCCCCGCGCACTTCGACATGACTGAGGTCGACGCCCTCGCGCCGCAGGCTCTCCAACTGGATCTGCCCGCGCTCGTCGTCGCCTACCGTGCCGACGTATTTCACCCGCAGCCCCAGCCGCGCGCAGGCCACCAGAGCGCTGGCCACTTGTCCGCCGGGGCTGAGTATCTCCTCCTCGAAGGGAACCTTGCCGGCATAAGCCGGAAAGCGTTGAAGCAGGATCAAGGTGTCGGTGGCGTTCAACCCTACGCCCACCACATCGAACTGCGGCATCGTCCATCCATTATCGGACATGCTGCCGCAGCGCCGCCGCGTTGCTCATGGTTCGACCGGCATCTGGTAGACGTAGATGGAATGCATGCGGCGGTGAACTTCGAGCTTCTCCACCCGCACCGGTTTCCAGCCGCGCACCTGGAAATCATGGCTGACCACCCGCGCGCCGCGCTTGAGGAGTCTTTCCAGCCTCGGGCGAAGCTGGTCGTTGGAGTGGGTCAACAGGTAAATGGTGACGACGTCGGCCGAGCTTAGGTCCGCCTCCATCAAATCGCCCTGGATAACCTTGACTTGGTTCTCCAACCCCTCAGCTCTAATTTGCTCGTTGGCCGCTTGCGCCAGCTTCGGCGACAGCTCCACGCCGACCGCCCGGGCGCCGAACTTTTTCGCCGCCGTGATTAGCACCCGCCCGTCCCCGCAGCCCAGGTCAAACACCGTTTCGCCGGGCTTGAGATCGGCTGCCGCCAGCATCCTCTCCACCACGGGCTGCGGCGAGGGGACATAAGGCGCAAGCATGCGTGCGCTCTCTATGCCGGCCGGCTGTGCTAGGCATGCCGCTGCCCACAGAAGCAGTCCCGAAATGGCGAGCCAGGCGTTCCGCATGATCAATTATTGCGTTGGCGCGGCGGCAGCCGCGCTCCTCTCCTGTTTCGATTTTACGATGCGCGACACCATCTCCGTGACGGCGAACCAGAGATCTTTCGGGCGGCTGATGGTGTATTCGTAGCCTTTGAGAAACTTTACGGCATGCCCGATCGAATCCCGCCAGGGCGTGCGCTGAGCTTCGCGGTTGTAATTCATGTAGAAGACGGGGTAGTTTACCTCCCCGATGCTTTTCAACGTGTCTTCGGGCACGTTTTCATCCAGCAGCGCCTTCGGCCCGGCGAAAATCAGAGCATCGGGCTGAGGAGCTTCGCCCAGTTCGCGTTTAATCAAATCGCCAAGAAATTGCGTATCGCCGTGCTTGTCGCTCAAGCGCCGCAGATCCACGGTTCCTAACTTCAGACTTTCCAGCGCTTTCCCGAGGGCCGGAAAGTCGATTCGTTCCGCCCCGTCCTGCCGGGCAATCACCTTTTGTTCCTGAAGGTTGAAGGCTACCACCGAGAACTTGCCGATACGCGGCTCCCGCGCGATGCTGCGTAGAATGGAAACCAGCGCGGCGGTGTCCAGAGGCTGCAAGGTGGCCGAGCGGGAGTCTTGCGGCGCGAAGTTAATCAACACCTTGACGTTCAGAGGCGGGGAGTCTTGAACGCGGCTTACCGGGGGTTCCTCTTTGAAAGGCTCTGCGTCGCTGCTCTGTATTTCGCCGGGCGCCAGAGCCACTTCGATGGTCTTTTCCTTGGGTGGTAGGGCTGCTTCCACGTCCCAGTTGTCCGAACACACCCTCTCAGTGCGGTCCCGCATAAGCCAGTCAACATGATAGACGCCCTCGCCGAGATCGAAGTTGCCTTGAAAATAGGCTTCTCCTTTGGCGTCTTCCGCAATGGCTGGAACCCGAATGCGGTGTGAAAACATTACGGGCTCATTCTTGCGCCCTTGGTAAGTCACCCGGAAGAGAATGGTGAGGAGGTTCTCCTCGCCGGCCAGTTCGCGCAACGGGACGCTCACCTCGTAGCCGGAGTGAAATTTCAGATCAAAGCCCAGCGCTGGCTTGATGGGGCTGACCGTGCACGGCAAGGCGGTGCGCCGTTCGCCCAACTCCAGCACCGCGGCGTCGGTGTTGAGTATGCGCACCTGGCCTCCAGGCCCGCTACCCCGCAGGAGGGTTTGACCGGAAATGGTCCCAGGCGAAAGACAAATAACAAGGCACGGCAGACTAGCCAGAGGAAACCACCGTGGAAGGCCGCGGGAGCAGTTCTTCATCGCCTGTCCCAACTACTGCTAGGCCCTCATTATACACCATCTGACCCAGCCACCGGTGGCTAGCTTAACTCCCGCCTTCAGGCTCATTCTTCTAGAAAAATGCACCCAGCAGCGGCACATTGCGAAACGCGGCTGCAAGCTACTTTCTTGCTTGGAGGGGGGCCAGCTTAGCGTGCGGCCTCCGCCCACAACTTGGGTGCTTTCCAACCGGGGGGCGGGCTTACGGTGAGGTGAACGCCTTCCGAGGGGTAGAGATCGCACCAGCAGGCGATGCGCTGCGCGAGGTCCTTGACCAACGCGGGATTGCTGCCGGCCAGATTGGCGGTCTCTTCAGGATCGGCATCCAGGTTGTACAGTGCGTCTGTGGATTCGCCGCCCTTGGACTCGCGAATCAGCTTCCAGTTGTTCCGCCTTACCGCGTATTGCCTGCTCCCGGGCCTTTCGACGGCGAAAAACAAGTCTTCGCGGGGTCTCGTCTGTCCGGAGACGATCTCCTGCCACATGTCGCGCCCGTCCAGCGGAAGTTGGTTCTGTGGCCGAATCCGGGCGGCGGAGGCCAGCGTGGGGAACACGTCCATCACGGTCAGTAACTGCCGGCTGCGCGATCCCGGCCGGATGCGGCCCGGCCAGCGCAGGAAAGCCGGAACTTTCAGCCCCCCTTCATACACCGAACCCTTGGCGCCGCGCAGCGGCTTGCTCCACAGGGCCGCCGTTATCGCTAAAGAAAAGCACAATGGTCTCACTCGCAGCCCCGTCTTCTTCAATCTGGCCGAGGATCCTTCCCACCGCCGAATCCATGGCTTCCACCATAGCGGCGAATACGCGCCTTTTCTCCTCCGGGATGCGCCGGTACTTGTTGATCAGAGCTTCGGGAGCCTCCAGCGGCGTGTGAGGCGCGTTAAAGGGCACATACAGCAGGAAAGGCTTGCTCTTGTCACGCGCCTTCAGCCAGCGCACGGCTTCCTGGGCGATGAGATCGGTGCTGTAGCCTGGCTCATCAACGCTCCGCCCATTGCGGTGCCAGTCCAACCCGCCCTCGCGCAAGTGGGTGTAATAGCCGATGGCGCCGTTCAAATGCCCGTAGGCATGGTCGAAGCCCCGCGGGTGCGGCAGGTAGCTCTTCAAGGCGTGTCCCAGGTGCCACTTGCCGGTGATGGCCGTCTGATAGCCCGCGGCTTTGAACGTCTGTGCGAATACGTGCTCCTTCAGGGGAAGCCCATAATTCGACCAGGGACGTATCACCGTGTAGCCAATCCCCAGCCGCATGGGGTGGCGGCCCGTAAGCAGCGCCGACCGCGTCGGTGAACACAGCGGAAACGAGCAGAATTGCTCAAAGCGTACGCCCTGGCTGGCTAGTTGGTCCAGGTTCGGCGTCTCGATCTCGGCCCCCTGGCAGCCTAAATCCGCCCACCCCAAGTCGTCCGCCAGCAGGATCAGAATGTTAGGGCGCTGGGGCGCAGCCCCCGCTGCCGCGGCTGGCAGTTGAAGGAATGTACGCCGTTCCATATGCCCCCCAGTCAATTCTCCGGCTGCGGCGCGGCGTCCGCGCCAGCGAGGCCGTCTTCGAGCTGACCCATCTGCTCGATCAGCTCTAGCGTGCGCTGGGCTTCCTCCGGATCCACGCGGCTGAGAGCAAAGCCTACATGAACCACCACGTAGTCTCCCACCTGCGCTTCGGGCACCAGGTCAAGGTAGGTTTCGCGCGTGATGCCCCCAAACTGCACCTTTCCCAGCCGGCTTTCGCCCACCTGTTCAATCGAGAGTATCTTTCCCGGTACGGCCAAACACATCTGCGCGAACCCTTTCCTCCATTATCGCCCACGGGCGGGCATCCGCGGCAGAAAAGGGCTAGCGCCGCGTGATGCTGACCGAACGCCAGCTCATGTTGCCCGCTTCGTCGTAGGCCTGCACGGTGATAGTGTTGGCGCCGATATAGAGCGGAACGTTCTCGATTGTCCAGAAGGCGGTGCCCGAGGCGACGCCGCTTTTCCCGCTAGAACTCAGCCAACGGACTTGTCTCACGCCCACGCTGTCGGAGGCTGTGCCCCGCAAAGTGATGGAGCTCGCCGACGTCATGACGCTGGTCGAGCCCGGAAAGGTGATCGCCAGCGAGGGAGCCACGGTGTCCTTCACCGCCCCTGGGTAGGTGACAACCAATTGAGCCGACGCTGTTTCTCCGCTCGCCGCATAGGCTGTAACCAGAATGGTGTTCGGCCCCACACTCAGCGCAATGGGCGGCGTGGACCAACTGGTTGTGCCGCTGGCTCCTCCGCTTGTGCCGCGCGAAGTGCTCCAGGCCACGCGCACGATGCCCGCCGGATGTGAGGCCGTCCCCGCCAGAACCACCTCCGGGGAGGTGGAAGTGTAAGCACCGGACCCCGCAGGAGTAGTGATCGTGATGGCCGGCGCCTGAACCTCGTTTTGCCGGATCACGTATACCGAAGCCGAGGCTGTGGCCGAGGCGCCGTCGCTGGCTTTCACCGTGATCACGTTGTTGCCTATATTCAGGGGCGCCGCCGGGATCACCCATTGACGCGAACCTTGCGCCGTGCCCGAAAAGCCCTGATCGCTAGTCCACATCACCGCTGGTTCGCCCGTGCCTCCCGCCGTGACGCCGCTTAATTGCAAGCTCGAAGCCGAAGTCGTTACCGGCGAGCCCGCCGGGCTTTGTATGATTATGCTCAGCGGCGCGGGTTGGGGAACGTCCGGAGAACCGGCGGCCGTTTGCGCGGCATATAATTCCCGAATCGCCTGAATGTCATCCTCGGCCAGCCTCGACAGCCGGCGGTAGTACGGATACATCACCGAACCGGGCTTATCGGAATGCCCCAGGCCGAGCGCGTGGCCTAACTCGTGCAACGCCACACTGTACAGGTCAATGTCGCCGCCCGCGCGCCAGTCCTCGTCCGCGTCCATGTGCATGTCGCCGGCAATGGATTCCGGATTGGGAGGTGAAGGATAGAAGGTGTGCGCGATCACTTTACCGGGGCCGTCGAATGGATAGGCGTCCCCGTGGAGCCCCGAAGCGAAGAGAATGTCAATCGTCCGGTGGAGTCCGGCGCTGGCGGCCGGAGGGTAGGTCACCGGGACATAG
>CAYSBM010000128.1:0-1699 GCA_964429095.1 uncultured Solibacteraceae bacterium
CCCACCCACAGGCCAAGCTTCATGCCCAGATTTTTCACTGCGCGCACCACCGGTCCGGGACCGCGGCGAAAGCGCCGCGGATCGCACCACCAGTCGCCCACCCTCGGAAACCATCCATAGTCCCACAGAAATAGTTCACACCCCAGCGATGCAGCCGCCTCCGCCTGGGAGAGGATGTTCTCCTCGGTGCGAAACCAAGGATGAGCGCCCGTGTTGTCCGGGCTGATCTGGTCGAGCGACGCCGCCCAGGTGCAATAGCCCACCCACGGCCAATCCGCCTCTGGTTTCGGCGGAGCAAGCTCTTCCACGAGTTGGTGGCTGAGCCGCGCAGCATCGTCAAGCCCGCCGGAGTAAAAACCGTACCAGACGCCCGGCAACTGGAAGGCGGCCCCGGGCGCGACCGGCTCGGCCAGCCGGTCCGGATCCAGCCCCCCATGGATGAGGCACGGGTCGCGCCGGTCGCCGAAGTTGACCGCCATGGGACCGGACCACTCCCAGCCTCCGACCAGCCCTTCTGCCCGGCCAGGAATCGCCAGGGCAAACCAGCCGCAATGCGGCGAATAAGGGCCGGTCCGGATCTGCATCTCGATGTTGTCGTCCACCGACGCTCTGTGAATCGGATTGCCCGGCTCCGGCAGCATGGCGCGGCCGAAGTTATCTATCCAGTGCAGCTCCAACGCATCGCTCACCGGCGCGACGCGCATCCGGAAAGCGTCGGCGCGGCGGATGACAACGGCTGAAGTCCCGTCATTGCGGACCACCGTCTGTTGCCTGATCACCGGCAGGTGAGCGTGGCACAGGTAACGGCGCGTAATGGTAAACCCGCAGGCGGCATGACGGAGCGCAATCTCAGTCACGCGCCAAGGCCCTTCGTCACGGCTCTCGGCGCCGCGCCATTCCAGCGGACCTTTGCCGGATATCCGTACGCCCGCATCCAGAAGAAATTCCTCGCTGGGCAGATCGGGATGAATCCACTCCCGGCCGGTTTGCAGGTTCCCTAGCGAAACGCAGATGAGCGATCCACTTTGGAAACGCAGGATCTGGCGGATAAGTCTGTTTGTAATGGAAACTTCCTGGCCTGCGGCTTGGGCCAGTGCTGGCGAGGCCAGCGAAGCGGCGAATTGGCGGCGGGTCATTCTCATACGAGGCGCTTCAATACGGCCTGGAAACTGCCGGGTTCAGTCCTCCGGCTCAACCACGGCCGCGGCGGGTTGGGCGTAAGCCAGAGTAAAACCGGGCATCAGTGGCCGCGTCTGGTTCAGAAACTGCTCCGGACGGCCCGCGGGGGGATGGCCCGCGCCCGGATTTACACCAAATTGCGCCCAACCAATGTCTCCCCGGCCCCAGGGATCCCCCGAGCGGTTCTGGGTCTGGTCCAGGTGCGCCAGGATGCGTCCGGCCAGCGCCGAATAGCGCTTCCGGCCCAGTTTCCGGCTTAGAATGGCCAACCCGTAAGCCACCAGCGGCACGGCGAGGTCACCGGACCGGAACTGCCAGTCAATGGCTGCGTCCAAAGCCTTTTGCGCCTCCGGCGAACCTTCCATAGCGAAGTAGTCCGCCAGCGCGGCCACAGCATGATCCACAAAACCGGCATCCCGCGGCCGGTCCGGGGCGCGCATATACGCAGGCCAGCTACCGTCGGGATTTTGAACTTCAATAAGCGCCCGCGCCGGGGCCGCCGCCGCTCGCCGGTATCGCG
>CAYSBM010000128.1:1709-6203 GCA_964429095.1 uncultured Solibacteraceae bacterium
GTAATACCGGCACACCATTAGAAGATAGACTGACACGGTCCGGGTGTCCACCTGCGTAAAGTCCGGCCGGTACTTGAGTAAGTGCTCGCCGCAGCCATCCATCCACTTGCGCGCCACTGCGTCGCCGCTCATGGCGCACCACAGCAGGAGGCCCGCCAGCCAGGAATGGTCCGGGGCCCCGGCCGGCGCTGTTTCCACGTAGCAGTGGCCGTAGCTGTGCGTGTACATGCCGAAGTAGGGATGGTGCCGGATGTCCACGTCAAGCAGGTGGCGCGCCATAACGCACGCCCGCTCCCACGCCTTGGGATCTGCCGTGCGCAAGTAGTATTGCAGGATGCCGAGTAATGGGTCGCCTTCGTTGTTGTGCCAGTAACCCTCGCGCGGCATCTCGCCCATCTTGCCCCACTTTGTGCCCGGATGCGTCATGTAGTCCGCTGCCGGGGTCATATACCGGAAGTCGCCATGATCGAACTTGCCGTAGCAACGCGCCTGCGCCGTGTGACGTTCAAACCAGCCGAAGCACTCCTCAAACAGGCGGGCGTACTTGCCACCGGCGGCGAGTGGCGCGGCAACGCCGGCTGAAACCACATAGCGTGGCTCGATGTGGGCGCGCACTGGCGCCAGCGTCGAAGCCCAGTACTTGGTTTCGAACCCCTCGTCCCGGCTCACAATGATCTCTTGCGTCTTAGCCATCCCTTGCCGCGCATCCAGACAGCCCGAGTCCGCATCGAAAAACGCCAGGTACGGATGCGGCATGACGGGCCAGTACTTGGTTTTCACGTAAGGTCTCTCGCCGTCGGGATTTGGCGGCAGCACCGGCAGCGAGCGCAGATGCGAGGCGGCCGCCGCCGGCCAGAGGCCCAAAGAAAGATCCCCTCCGCTCACGGCTATTTCGTTTGGATATTCCTGCCAGAACCGCCGGGCCCAGAAACTGTAACTGCGCCCTTGCCCGCGCAAGCTGATCCATCCTGGGCAGTGGTCGCCTCCTGCGCCGCCGCTTGAAAGGTGTTGGAGCCGGCCGTCGGGGTTCCGCGTCCTGGCGAGGAACCGCTGATAACCGTCCTGAAGAATTGTCACCGGCCAATCGGCGAAGAACGGCCCGTCGTAGACGCCCTTGTCCGTACCAAACACCATGCGCTCCGGCAGGAAGCCGGCGGGAAAGTGCAGGCGTATGTCCAGGATCTTTTCCGAAGGCGCTTCTGTGGCGTTGATCCAGGTCACCGTCAGGTGCGTCTCCGGACGGTTGCGCCACCGGCTGAAACGGAGAATATAGCGGAACAGGCCTTCTCCATCTTCAGCCCGGCACACGCCTTCCAGGCGCAGTGCAGTTTTCACCGGGCCCCGCTCGTCAATGACCCGCCGGACGGATGCGTCCAGCGAGGACCGGAATTGCTTGCCGCCCGGGCGCGTCAGCACCAGGTCATATCCCGCTGTGTCCGGCTCAGGGACATCCGGCGCCGTGGGCGGCGCGCCCGGCCGGAGAGCATATAACCCGGGGCCTTCGGAGGCTTCAAAAGCCACCGTCAACCAGCGGATGGCCGCATCAGGCCACAGCAGTGAGGCGTGAGCCTGCGTCAGAACTGCTTTGCCCGACGGAGAAACCACCGTCCAGGAGGCAGCATCCTTCAGACGGCCTCTGGCGAAGGGCGCCGCGCATTCCACCGGCGCGCCGTCCGGGGGCGGCCCGGCCGGAGGCGGCACCCGGATGGGAATACTCTCCGCATCCGCGAGCGACGGCAGCCCGGCGCTGGCTGCCGCCCCCGCGACAAAGGACCGTCTTGTAATCAGTTCCACGCCCCTACCAGGCCAAACGCCCGACAAACGATATCACGCGGCTTCCGTTCACCCATCCCTGGAAACGACCAAAATTCGCCGGATCGTTCACATCCATGTTATAGGTCATCGAACGGTGCCAGTAGTAGCCGTGGTTGAAGGCGTCCTGCATCCGGACGTTCAATTCGAAACGCAGCCGTTCCCGGATGGGGAACGTCTTGTGCAGACCCATGTCGAATACCCACCAGGTCGGCTCTTGCAAGAAGGTCAAGCCGGCATTGCCGAAGCGCCCAATAGCTTCGTCCGGCAATTTGAAGGCGTTGGGGTTGATGAACAGATCTCCGGGCTTGAGATTCGTGTTCCGGAAATTGATGGGTCCCACCACGTCCGGCGATCCTTGCCGGAAGTTGGTTCCGGACGGATCGGTGCCTCCCCAGTAATAGGGCGAGAACCACCATCCGGTCTCGACATCCAGATTGCCGCTGACCGCCCAACCTCCCAGAATCTGGTTCAGTATGGGATTCCAGGTGCGGCCAATGAATTTGCCTCTGCCCATCGGCAGGTCGGCGTAGAACAACGTATTCCACTTGAATTTCGGGTTCTCCGGCTGGTTGCCGCGCATGCCGCGGCGGTTCCAGACCGGGTTGCCGAGCCCGAAGTCGTACCGTAAGTCGGGCAGGTCTCCCGGGCCGTCATAGGTGTCGGTAAAGTTCCGCGACCAGGTAAACTGCGAGTTGAATGTCACTCCCTGGCGCAGGCGGCGCTCGGCGGCCAGATTCAAGCCGTGGTAAATCTGGTTGCCGCCGTTCTCCAAATAGCTGATCTGCCCGTACTGCGGATAGGGACGGCGGCTTTCGGTAAAGGGAATCTTGCTGGGCGGCGGCGTGTTGTAATCGCCCCATCCGCCGCGCAACCACAGCAGTTGGTTCGATTTCACTCCCACATACTGTAGGCGGAAGGCGGTATCGGCGATCTGCCGCTCAAGCGTCAGGTTCCATTGTTGCGTGTAGGGGTTCTTCAAATTGGCGATGAATCCTCCGGCCGAATAAGTTCCGCCGAAAGAGGATTCTCCCGGCTCGGTGCTCGGGAAAGCCGCCGGCCACTGCCAGATCGGCTTACTGTTCTCCAAGCGGTTGGTGAAGCTCTCGCTTCCGCCCCACGGGCTGCTCCAGCTAAGCTGAATCAGCGGGCTGAGGCTGATCTCATTGATGTAAATGCCGTAGGCGGCGCGAATCACCGTCTTCTCATCCCAAGGCCGCCAGGCCAGCCCAAAGCGGGGAGCCAGGTTGTTCCAATCCGTATTGCGCAGACGGCTGGGATAGCCCGCCGCGGATGCGGTGACGGTCTTGATCGTCTTCGGGAAGATGGGAATGATGCTGTCGATGGCCTTCTGCGTGGGCAGCACCAGTTGCCCTGTGCGCGGATCGAAATTGTAGTAGAGATCCCCCTCCGCCTTGCCCGGGAAGTTCACGTCCCAGCGCAAACCCATATTCAACGTCAACCGGGGGGAAACTTTGAAATCGTCCTGAATCCACCAGCCCATGTACCAGCCGCTCTTGATATCGGGACCAAAGGCCGCGCGCGGGTAAGGCTTCACGGCGTAGGAGGGAATTCCAAGCAGGAAGACCGCCAGCCCATAACCACTGAAGGTGCCGTCAAAATTGAAAGTCCCCGGACGGTCATAGCTGCGGCTCTCCACTACATCCTTGCGGAAGTTGGTTCCGAACTTGATGGTGTGGCGGTTGCGGATCCAGTTCACGTTGTCGAACACCTCCCAAAGGTGATTACCATTGGTTCCATCTCCCACCCAAGGCGTAATGTATTGCAAGCCTGTAACATTCAAGTCCGGGATGTTGCGCCGCTCGGGGCTGATCAAAACCGGAGGAATGCCGGTTAGGCCCAGCAGGTTGACCATCTCGCTGGCCTTCAGGTCGATGTATTGAACGTTGCTGACCCCGGAGCGCCCGAAACGGAATTCATTGAGCAAGGTAGGCGTGAAGATGTGCGAGTCGGTGACCATGAATGAATCGATGGTGAACAGCGAGGCGTTTTTCCCAACGCCGAAATCCCGGTAAGCCGCCCCCTCCGGATTCCACAAACGGCTGTACCGCACGAAGAAATTGGTCTTCGGATTGATGATCTGATCGATTCGCAGGTCCATGCGCACACTCTTGCCGTCGGTCTCCGACAATACCGGAAGGTATAGATTGTCCTGGTAGCGGTCCAAGTTAGGCAATGGAAAAATCCGGTCGATAAAAGCGCGCGAGCCCGCATACAGGCGGCTGGCCGGTATCTTGTTGCCAGGGAACTGCTGCCCGGTGAGGGGATCCTGGATGATAATCAGCTCGCCCGAAGGATCGCGGAAATTGCTGAAATCGCCGGCGCGCAGGCTGGCATTCGGACTGGTTACAAAGCCGGCCTGCCTCCACGGAGACTGATTCAGCGTGAGCGAGTGCAAGAAGAACGTGCGGTTCCGTCCATCGTAAAGCTTGGGCAGGTAAACCGGGCCATCCACGCTGTAGCCTTCATAATTGGTGCGGGCGAAGGGCTTCTCGGCGCCCTCGGGGGAGTTGTGATCATTGGCATTGAAAATCGAATGCATGGTGTCGAGGAAAATCGACCCGTGAAACAGATTGGTTCCGCTCTTGGTGAGGGCCGAGACCTGCGCCGGCGCGCGCGATTGAGCCCCTGCATTCACCAGTGTGAATTTAATGGCGGCCC
>CAYSBM010000128.1:6220-8226 GCA_964429095.1 uncultured Solibacteraceae bacterium
ATCAGCATGCGGCCACTGAAGCCGTAGTTGGCGCCGGGCAACGAGCTCACGAGCGTCCGCATGTCCGAGCGCGCGTTGACATCCAGCGGAACCTGAAGAATCATGCGCCCCTCGAAGCTCTGGGTAGATTGGGAATGCTCCGTCTCAATGATCAGCGGGGCATCGGTCACCTCGAGGCTTTGAGTGACGTCGCCTATCTCCAGACGGAGGTCGGCCGTCAGCGTACGGTCGCTCTCGACCAGCAGGGGTT
The DNA here is from genome assembly GCA_964429095.1 of uncultured Solibacteraceae bacterium. Classification (GTDB taxonomy): domain Bacteria; phylum Acidobacteriota; class Terriglobia; order Bryobacterales; family Bryobacteraceae; genus JAJFUV01. The sequence goes on from CAYSBM010000128.1 coordinate 6,471, forward strand.
CTCGAATCAGCTTCTTGAATCCCCGGACCTCGACTTCAATCCGGTAAGAACCAGGCGTGAGGTTGGCGGCACGGTAAACCCCGTCCTGGTTGGTCTCCACCGTGACCGTGACGCCTTTTGTGAGACTGGTGACACGGATGGCGGCGTTAGGCACGGGGGCTCCGGTCGGATCGGTGACGGTTCCGGAAAGCGCGCCGTAATACTGCTGCGCTGTCAGGACGGGACAGAGCACAGTGGCGGCCACTACCAGCGCCAGGCAAACCAGCAACTGTCGGAAACGCATCGCTGTAGTCGACATTTGGACACCTCCTGAAAGAGTGAACTTCTGGGGACATCCGGGAAGGCGCAAGCGCTTCACGGGCGCCCCTGAAATTACATGAATTATTTCATCTGCCAAATATTACCTCCAGCGCTCCGCCATGTCAAGAGTAATTTCCTGTCTTCCCCAACAAAGCACCATGGTCGGCGTGGTTGACATGGCTGGAAAGCGGTTGTAGACTGTCCATACATTCATGAAACCATTCAAAACGTCCCTCGTCGCCTTGGCGCGCCTCGCCCCGTCAGCCTTCTCCCAGCCCCGTGTCCAGACGCGCCATGCACCCTTCTACCGTTTCCCCGGCGTCTCGCGCCTGGACAAGAAAAACGCCATTGACTGCAACAGCCCCGCCGAATGGGTGGGCAAGACTTTCCTGCTGTTCAATTCTTACGGCCAGCCCTACCGCGGAACGGCCCGGAATTTGCTCGGCGTTAAGACCATGTCGCCCACCATTCTGAATGGCTCTGTCGACGGACGCCCTCTTTCTCAACTCTACGTTTGGCTGGAGAGCACTTGGCTGGATGAACGCGGGGTGCTTTACGGCTGGTATCATTACGAGCCTGACGATCTTTGTAAGCCCAATTCCCATTTGCCAACCGCGCCTAAAATCGGCGCCCTGCGGTCCTTCGACCACGGTCTGCACTGGGAGCACCTAGGCGTGGTGATCGAGGCGCCGCCCGGCTCGCTGCGCTGCGACACCCCTAGCCCCTGGGATGCCGGAGGGCACGGCGACTTCTCGGTGATCCTCGACGCCCGGCGCGAGTATTTCTATTTCTTTTACAGCAGCTATGTGAAAGACCCGGCCGAGCAAGGCGTAGCCGCCGCCAGAATGCGCTACACCGACCGCGACCAGCCCTCCGGCAAGGTCTTCAAGTGGCATGCAGGCGGCTGGACTGAGCCGGGCCTGGGTGGAAGGCTGACGCCCATTTGGCCGGCCCAAGTAGACTGGCACACGCCCGACGCCACCCTGTTCTGGGGCACCTCGATTCACTGGAACACGCATCTGCAATGCTATGTGATCCTGATGAACCGTGCGGTCACCACCGGCATGAAAGGCGACGGAACCTGGATCAGCCATAGCGCGGACCTTGCAGACCCCCGTTCGTGGTCTAAACCCGTGCAAATGCTTACGGCAGAACAGGCTCGGGCCGCCGCTAAAGGCGCTCAGCCCGGCAACGCCGCCAACTACGGCTGGTATCCCCAGATCATAGGGACAGGTTTCGGGCAGACCGACAAGCTGGCCGGCAAAATCGCCCGCTTCTTCATCGCCGGGGTGTCCAACCTGGAGATCGTATTCCTGCGTCCGGGCGAGAACCCTTAGTCTGCGATTACGCCCCTGGCAAGACGGGCCGCGTGGTCCCACGCTTAATCAACGTTACCGGACCCACCACCTGCGGGACCCGCATCCCCGGGTGCTTGAGCGGCTCAATGACAATGCGG
>CAYSBM010000129.1:0-6868 GCA_964429095.1 uncultured Solibacteraceae bacterium
CCTTACCGCCGCGGTTGCCAAACCCTAAAATCGCGGCTGCGCCGAGCGGCAGGTACTTCTTCGCCATTTGGTGGTGGGGATGGTTGGGCAATCCAGGATAGTTCACCCACTCGACGGCAGGGTGTCTTTCCAGCCATTCAGCTAGCGCCTGGGCGTTTTGCACGTGGCGCTCCATGCGCAAGTGCAAGGTTTCCAACCCCAGCAGAAACAGAAAGGATGCGAAGGGGCTTTGCGCCGCCCCGGTGTCCCGCAGCCAGTGCGTGCGGATGTGGATGATGTAGGCCAGGTTGCCCAGCGGTCTGAGCGCTTCGGTGAAAACCAGGCCGTGGTAGGCTTCGTCAGGCGCCGTGAATTCGGGCCACTTCGCCGGGTTGTCTGCCCACTGGAAATTCCCGCTGTCGACGATGGCGCCGCCGACGTGCACGCCATGGCCGCCCAGAAACTTGGTGGTTGAGTACACGGCGATATCGGCGCCATGCTCAAACGGGCGGAATAAAGCGGGCGTGAGCACCGTGTTATCGATGATCACCGGGAGCCCGTGTTTGTGGGCGATATCGGCGATCCTGCGGAAATCCGGTACGTCATTTTTGGGATTGCCGACTGACTCCAAATACACCAGTCGGGTGTTTTCATCCACCAGCCTGTCGATTTCCTCTGGATGGTCTGGGTCGAAAAAGCGCACTTCGATGCCCAGTTTCTTCAGTGTCTGGACGAACAACGTCCATGTGCCGCCGTAAAGGCTGGTGGCGGAGATGAAGTTTTGTCCGGCGTGAGTAATGGTGAGAATGGCGGCCGTAATAGCCGCCTGCCCACTGGCAAACGCCAGCGCTCCGATGCCGCCATCCAACGCCGCCAGACGCTGTTCCAATACGTCGTTGGTAGGGTTCATCAAACGGGAGTAGACGTAGCCGAACTCCCGCAAGGCGAACAGATTGGCGGCGTGTTCGGCGTCGTGAAATACGTAGCTGGAAGTTGCGTAAATGGGCACCGCGCGCGCCGTGGTCGCCGGATCCGGCGTCTGGCCGGCGTGCAGGGCCAATGTTCCAATGCCTGGTCGTCTTGTATTGTCTGCCATGATTCTGTGTCCCTGTTGCGATTAAAGCCCGTAAGAGATGCCCAGCGCAAATTGGTGGCGCGCCTTGAGGTCTACCCCCGGTAAGATCTTGCCGGCTGCTTGGGCCACGCCGAAGTCGAGATTGAACTTTGTCTCCGGACGGGGCACAATGCGCGCCGCATAGGTTATGGTAGTGGGAACGATGGCGCCGGGCAGATTCCGCACTTCACGGGGCTGCTGCGCGAACTCGGAGCCTAGAATCAGCGTGCTCTTGGCCGGACCTTTGATTACCACAGCTCCCGCTCCAAACAGCCGCCCCAGGTAGGCAGGTGCGTTGCCGGCAAGTCCAAACACCGAAGCGTTCGTCGCCTTGTAGCCCAGGCTGAGCACGACCGGCACGGCCTTAGTCTGGGCGATGGTTTTTGACGCCACCGCATAGAAGTCCGCGTTGCCGTAATCCTTGTTCGCTAGCGTGCCGCTAACATGCCTCACCTGCGTGCGCGCCACAAAGCCGGCGGATATCGCCGGTACCCAGTTGTTCTTGCCTGCGTTCTCGGGCACAACGTTCACTTTGCCGTGGACGATGTTAAAGCCACCCTTCCACAGGGGGCTCAGCGCCGCAGTGCCGCCTGCCTGATGGAATGTGCGTGTGTAACCGAACTCAACACGTTTAGCCAGTCCGATCGTCGCTGAAGCGGTGTGAAAATTCCCCAACACCGGACCGGCATTGAGAAAGTGATAAGCCACCACGGGCCTTCCGATTCCTTTCGCAGGTGAGGCGGGCGTGTATGCCAGTGGGGTAATGAAAACGCCGGTCTGACCCTCCCAGTTTAGGTTTTGGGCTTGCGCCCATCCCGTGAAAAACGCGGCTCCAGCCGCCAGCACTACTGGAAATGTGATCGATTTCATTTCTTAAACTCCTCCTTCTCCCATTTGCAATTGGTGGATTGAAACGCTAATGGTCATCGCCACTGCTAGCATCCTGCCGTTGTCAGAACCGGCTGCGGAAGCCCCAGCGGCGGGCGACAGCAACATACAGTTGTCATGCGCCTGAGGAGTTTCGAGTGAGGGGGCAAACGTTGTAGAGTTTCTAGATCTACAATTAGGTGTATGCGCCCCATATGTTCTTATTCTATAAGGTCACCCAGGACCTGTCAAGGAAAAAATTGATTAACTTGATCGGATATATGGTGTTTGGGCTGGCTTCAGCGCGGCCGGATCAATGACACTTCCGCTCTGATTGTGCCATGCATGGCCGCCAGGCGCACGGACTTGGGAATGTCCGGACGCGCCAATTGGCTGTATAGCGCCAGCGCTTCAGTTCGCAGATTCTGAGCCAGTAACCTCTCCGCGCACAACAGCCCGCCTGCTGCGACTGCTTCACGCACATCGCCTTTAGTGCGGACCAGCGCCGTTTGCAAGGCCTTGAGAGCTTGCAGCCCGCTGATGTGACCCAAAGCGGTGGCGGCTGCTTTCGCTACTTCAGCGTCCTGTGTGTAAAGCAGCTTGCTGAGTTCGGCTACAGCTTTGGCGTCCCGGCGCTTGCCGATCGAGTTGATGACGCCTACCAACGTCAATCCCTTCACCTTCGTGAGGGCTGCGCGCAAGACGTCATCTGCCAAGGGATCCGGATTGGTCTCCAGTCCGTAACGGGCATAATGGCTGAGTTGTGCGTCCGTGAGCAACGTTGCAAGGGCGGCGACGGAGTCCTTGGTGCCGATGACGGCCAGCCGCTGGCACGCCTTGGCCTTTTCGAACACAGTCGACCGGGGGTCTTTAAGCAGCTTCTCTAACGAAACTGCGTCCATCTTGAGGATCTTGTCGGCCTGAAACTCCGGCGGGGGAACCTGCCGGGGGGGCCGCTTTGTTTCTTCTTTCTTGGCGGCCGGGGCTTGTGCTGTTGGGCTGTTCTGCATGGACGTCTCCTCCTGGAAGGGCCTCAAATGCGCCACGGCTCGCGCAGCGCTCTGGATCGCATGCGGTTGGCCTGCTCATCGCCCGAAAACTCCTTCTTCACCGGATCCCAAACCAGTTTGCGGCCAAGCTGGAAGGCGATGAAGGCCGCATGGCAGGTGATGTGGGAGTTTGCGGCGTGATCGGCGCAGGCGCGCGGCTGCGTGCGAGTCTTGATGCAATTGAGCCAGTCCTGCGTATGATAGGCCAGCGCCAGGTTGGCACCCGTAGTAGGCCGCAGCAGATGGCGGAGGTTCTCGCTGACTTCAATTCTGCTTGAATCGCCGGTCTCAACCCAGCCGTTATCTCCCTCAAAGCGCACGGTGCAGGAACCCAGTCCCAGCCGACCGTTCCAACCTTCATCCCGCATTTCCAGCTTCAAACCGTTGGCGAACTTGCAATGCACCGCATAGGGCGCATCGCCGCCGATCTCGGGTTCGTATTCCACTGGCTGCGTGTCATCGGCTTTGGCGGCCCACTGGCACAGATCTACGGTATGCGAACCCCATTCGAGGATTCCACCTCCGTGCAAGTCATGAAAATTGCGCCAGCCGCCGCGCACATATTGCGAGTTGTAGGGGCGCCAGGGCGCCGGACCCAGCCAGCGGTCCCAATCAAGCACTTGCTTGGGCGGCTCGGGTTCGGCGGGCAGCCAGTCGTGGCTAGGGATTGGAGGCCAGCTACTCCAGGGGCCAACGTTAGCCACCACGGTATGCAATTTGCCCAACCAGCCGGTATGCGCCAGTTCCACGGCGAACTCGACATTGCCCCCATTGCGGCGCTGGCAACCGGCCTGGTAAATACGGCCGTAGCGGCGGAAAGCGTCGGCCAGCGCCCAGCTTTCTTCCATGGTCATCGAGCAAGGTTTCTCGCAGTAGACGTCCTTGCCATGCTGGGCGGCGAGAATCGATAGCGGCGTATGCCAGCGGTCTCCGGTGGCGATGAGCACGGCGTCGATGTCCGGGCGGGCAAGCAGAGCGAATTGATCGTCGTACATGGCGCAATCGTGATTGCCGTACTTTTTGTCGATCATGCTCTTGAGCTCTTCCCGGCGTTGGTTCTTGACGTCGCAGATGGCCACGAACCGCACCTGGCGATAGCTGAGCAAGGCCCTCAAGTCGTCTCCTCCGCGCCCCCCGATGCCGATGCCGCCTATTACAATCTGGTCGCTGGGCGGCACTGCTCCGGCACGCTGGACAAGAACGCAGCTGCGCACGACCATCGGCGCCGCCGCAGCCGCCGCTCCAGCCTTAACCGCGGTCTTAAAGAATCCCCGCCGCGAAAGGGCCACAGTGTTGTTGGTAGTCATGAATGTTCTTGCGCCGCACGAGACGGCCTCTGGCATTATAGCGGCATTTGAGGCATGGCCGCGGCGGAGCGGTTGGCGGCTGCTCTGCCTTCATCTACTAGGCCGGATATTTCGGGTAAACGCGCGGGTACTTCTTACGGCGCATGTAGGTGCGGGCCAGTTCCATGTAAACGCCCAGGTCACGGTCCAGATCGGATTGCGTCCCGTCAAAATAGAAGCTGCGGATGGGCAACCCACCCAAGTCGCGGCTGACGCGGGGGTAGATGGCTTCGCAGACGATGCCGTTCATGCAGGTGAACGGGCTGATATCGATGATGCCGTCTACGCCCTTGCGCGCCAGGCAGATGGCCTTGCCCACGTTGAGCACCATTTCGCCGAGCGCGCCCTCCTGCGGCAGGTAGGGGCGCGCCGCCTCCAGCACTTCGCGCGTAGAAGGTTCTTCGTAGCCCACGATCTCCTCCTTGAACGGCTCCAGAATCACGTGCTCGTCGTGCTTTTGCACCTTGGTGCGCACCCAGGCGGCAGCGGCTTCTTTGGAATACAACTTGCCGTTCAACTTGAGCTTGCGGAACTGTTCGGCGTTGGTGTACCAGATCCACTCGGTGAGATCGGAAATCCAGGCTTCCCCGCCGTATTCTTCCAAGCGCCGCACCAGGTTCTCGTTGGAGAAAGTGTGCAGGCGGCAAAAGATTTCGCCTACCACCCCAATCAAGGGCACCGAACGGTCGCGCTGCGAAGCTATGGCCCGGAACCTGGCCAGGCAACGTTCCATAACCGCGCGGATGGCGCGAAGTTGCACGGCGGGCTTGTAATCGGTCTTTTCAACCGTCGAGCACAAATCGTCCAGGCACTCCTCATAGACCGCGTCCGTATCGCCCTTGTTGCGCTCGTGCGGGCGGTACTTGAGCAGCATCTTTTGCAGAATGTCGGCCGCCACCAGCATTCTCCAGCCGGTGCGCAGAAAGGGCTTGGCCAGAAAGCCCAGACCGGCATATCCATTGTCGGAGGTCGGTGAAAGGACTTCGGTCGAGTGATAGCCGCTGGCGGCGAGGATCCCTTTCAGGTAAGGGGCGTATTGGCCGAAACGGCAAGGGCCTCCCGCAGTGGGCATAAAGAGCACGATGCGGGAAGGGTCGACGCCAGGCGTCTCGAGAACGCGCATGAAGTCACCTACGGTGACCTTGGCCGGATAGCATTCGTCACCCGATGTGTAGCGCGCTCCAAGCTCCTTGGTTCGGTGGTCCGACGGCGGCGTGATGTCGGCATCCACGCCCAGGGCGCGAAATCCGGCGGCGAATGCGCGGCCGCTGCCGTAGGCCATGGGCGGGATGTAGATCTTCTTGCCGGCTAGTGGATGGCTGCCGAGGCTCGCAGGCTGATTTCCTCGCTGGAGTTGTAACATCGCAAAATTCCCTTACTGTCCAGGTACGCTTCGCAGCGCGTCATGTATCCGGCGTCGTTGCCGTGCCCGTCAAACTGCAACACGAGCAGCGGCGCGCCTACGGTCTGACGGGCGAAGTGCTTGATGTAGGAATCCGGCCCGCACTTAAAGTTGGAAATGTAAATCATGTGCAGATTGGGATGCTCGGCCACCAGCCGCGCCGCCTGCAAGATCTTCTGGCCCGATATCCAGTACATATTGGGGTGCAGGTCGCGTATGGATTCCTGGCCTGTGACCAGAAAATCGAGCGGGATGACATTGGCCCCATAATGATGCCGGAGCTTGCGCGGAATATCGCAGTTAATGCTGCGGTCGTACATATTGTAGCCGCGCCCCACCAGGATCAATCCCGGCTCGCCAGTTTCCTCCAGCCTGGCCAGGGCTTGTTTGCCCGCCTTGAGAAGAGCGTCCTGAAACTCGCGTTGGGCGGCGTAGGCGGCATCCACGGCCTTGTCGCTCGCACGCCGGCTAACGCCCAGCCGGCGCATGGTTTCAGCCAGGGACTTTTTCACTACCTCGCGGCCTAATTGGAAGTGCAGGGTCGGGACCAGGAACTTGTAGGCGTGTTCTTCCAGCCGCGGCGCCGACTGCAAAACGAACGGCAGCGTCTGATTCCAAGGGCAGAAGTGCGCCGTGCAGGCGGAATCCTCGCTGGTCTCTGAATCCAGAATATTGGGTACGAAAATATAGTCCACTCCCAACTCGATCAACGCCAGGGCATGCCCGTGCGCCACCTGGATGGGATAACAGGGCTGTGCGAGGGCCATTTCGACGCCATCAGCAGCAATCTTGGGATCGGTTTGACGCGACAAGACCACTTCGAAGCCCAAGCTCGAAAAATAACGGTGCCAAAACGGATAGCGGTCGTACATCGACATCGTGCGGGGGATGCCAATGTGGATCTTGCCCGGCGTGCGTTCGAATTTAGAGGCGTTCAGCGGCCGCCCGGTTAATTGTTCGATAGTCTTGTCACGGAACTGAAACAGGTCTTCGATTACCGGCTTGCGTCCGGTCTTGGAGGGTTTCCGGAAGCGGTCCGAACACTTATCGCCCCAGTAGCTCTTCTGACCCTCGATGGTGAATTCCTTGATGTCGCACTGGTTGGTGCAAG
>CAYSBM010000129.1:6878-8187 GCA_964429095.1 uncultured Solibacteraceae bacterium
TACCGCCCTGGAAGTAAATCACGTTGCCGATGCGGCGGCCGCGCACTACACGGTTCACATAGTTCAGGGCGATCGAATAGGCCAGCCCGGCAAGCAGATTCGGCACCACCTCGCCTTTGTGCAGCCAGCCGGTAATATCGCGTTCCATGCACACGGTGCAGCGCTCGCCCAGGCGGGTGGGCGCCTCGGCAGACAGAGCCAGCTTGGCGAATTCACCCTTAATGCTGATGCCGAGTTTATCGGCCTGCTCTTCCAAGAAACTCCCCGTGCCTGCCGCGCAGGCCTCGTTCATGGCGAAGTCCACCACCACACCATTCTCAATGGCGATGAATTTCGAATCCTGTCCGCCGATTTCAAAAATCGTGTCTACCGGTTCGCCGCCCAGGGTCTCCGAAATGTGCACGGCGCCGGTCTTGTGCGCCGTGATCTCGTCGTTGACCACGTCGGCGCCGACGAATTCGGCGATCAGTTCGCGGCCGGAGCCGGTGGTACCCACGCCCAGGATTTCCAGGCGCTCGCCCCACTTTTCGTAGAGTTCTGTGAGCCCCTGTTGCACGGCTTCCACCGGACGCCCTGCCGTGCGCAGGTAGACGTCATGAATCACGTTGCCGCCGTCGTCGATGGCCACCACGTTGGTGGATACCGAGCCGATGTCCAGCCCCAGGTAAGCGGGGATCTTTCCGCCGCCTTCCGGCGCGTGGTAAGGCGGCACGCGGTCCCGCAACAGCACCACGCGGTCCATGCTGAGAGGCTGCGCGTCTTGCGGTGGCGTTGCGGCTTCGTGCTGGCACAGCCGGTGTATGTCGCGCAGCGAGCGTTTCCGGCGCTCCTCGCTTTCCAGGATGGCAGTGCCGATGGCGCCGCACCAGGCGTACAACTCCGGCACCATCAGCTCGCCTTGCTGGAGCGAGAAGGCCTCGCGGATGGCGCGCGTGACCCCTTCGTTCTGTGATACCGCGCCGAGCAGCGCCACCGGCGCCACCACCGGACGGCCCTTGACGATGCTGCTTTTGAAATTGCGCGCCACGGCGTCGCACAGCCCGCGCAGAATTTCCGGCGGTGTATAGCCTTTTTGCTGCGCGTGAATCATGTCGCTTTTGGCGAACACCGAGCAGCGGCCCGCGATGCGCGCCGCGCAGCCCGCCTCGCAGGTGATCTTGCCCACTTCCTCGACCGAATAGCCCATGCGCAGGGCCTGCTGGTCGATGAACGATCCGGTGCCCGCGGCGCACTCGCCGCTGCGGTCATAATCAACGATCCCGAACCTGCCGGTCTCGGTATCCATTTCCAGCCGGATATACTTCGAGCT
>CAYSBM010000130.1:0-950 GCA_964429095.1 uncultured Solibacteraceae bacterium
TTCATCTGATCCTGGCTGTAGCGTTCCGCGAGTTAGCGTTGGAAATTGCGCTGGCAATATTCGCAGTAACAGTGGAGGATATTGTTGTCGACAAAGACACCGTCATAGCCGCAGGCCGCAATCTGCTTGATCACAAACTCCAGATACCGCCGCCAGTGCTCGTTATTGGGGCAAGGCATCCAACGGAACTGAGGGAAGAAAGCTTCGTGTGCCTTCCGGTAATCGAAATGGATGTTGCCGAACGGGTCGCGCTGCATCCACTTACCCGGGTCGGCCGCTGGTTTAGAGGGAATGCCAAAATACTTGTACTCGTCCCAGTGATCGTATAACGCCCAAAAACCTAGGCGCTTATGCGGGTCGCCCCCAATGGTCTGGTTACAAATGTAAGGGAAGACCTTCCGTACCCCGGCGGCGTGCACATCGGAAACGAATTTGGCAATGGCTTGGGCGCGCGCGGTGGCCGCGGACGGGTCCAGAAGGGCGAGACCGCCAAAGAGTTCACGCCTCCGGCTAGGGTTGGCCGGACCAACGGCGCTCAAGAAGGGCACGTCGTGGCCGACATGCAGAAACTCGGGCGGCGATTCCGCCAATCTCGCCAAGTATTCGGAATTACCCAGGTGCGTAGTAGCGTAATCGATGATGTAGGTCACCGGCGCCCCAGTGCGGCGAGGAGTTAACTCAATTTCTGGTGGCGCTTGGCGCGGCGCCTTGGCCCTCTTGCATGACGCGGCGGCCTCCAGAAGAACGCCTACGCCCGTCCGATAGATGAATTGCCTACGTCGCACGCTTCCTCCATCCAGTACCTGGAATTCTCGGCCTGCTGGCGGGCCGACCCCGATTGTACAACAGCCGCTGGGGGTGGACTATAATCGGGGGCATGATCCGCTTCCCGGTTGTCCTGGCGCTATCCGTCTGCTTCGCGGCCGAAGGTCCCACAGTAGAGGAAATCG
>CAYSBM010000130.1:960-7230 GCA_964429095.1 uncultured Solibacteraceae bacterium
CCTGAACTGTATCGTAGCTTGCATGAGTATTTGCTGCAACGCATTCCAGATGAGCCCCGACCATCCCTTTATCCACCAGGCCCGCGATTTCTGCACTCGCGACCCGCAAAGCCTGAGCTGGGGCGGGTGGAGCTGGCTGCCCGTGGAGGGCTGGAGAAAATGCAAGCCATCAAGAGCCTGAAACTTACGGGCAAGATGACGCTGGCAGCAGCCCAAACCGAGGCTCCCGTCACCCTGTTTATTAAGCGGCCAGACAGGGTGAGATTGGAGATCCAACTGGGCGGCGGCCGGCTGGTGCGGGCTTTCGACGGAACCACAGCCTGGGGCATAGGTCCTAACCAGGGTTTCGCACCCCGGCAAGCAGATCAGGAGGAGGCTGTGCGCACTCGGGAAACGGCCGACTTCGACGGTCCACTTGTGAACTCCAAGGATAAAGGCATTCACCTGGAACTTGTTGGGCAGGAGGAGGTTCAAGGGTCACCTGCTTACAAGATCAAGGTTGTCCGCTCCAGCGGCAGATCCGAATACCACTGGGTGAACGCCAGCAGCTTTCTGGAAGTAAAGAGCTCCAGCCGCCGCCCCATAATGGGCCGTGAAATGGAACTCGAGGCCTTCCCGGGTGATTACAGACCTATCCAAGGCGTCCTGTTGCCTGCTTCCATCGAACAGCGCATGGAGGGCAAACCTCTGCTGCGTATCGAATGGCAGACCATGGAAGCCAACCCGGCCCTTGACGATGCGATGTTCCGCATGCCCACGGGCGAGACGCGCTAGCCGCGCAGCCGCGAACATCACCAAGGCACGCCGGCAGCCGGTCATAAGAAAGGCTAGCCGCCTCCACAATGCCGTTCGTACCAATTCTGAAACCCGATAAGTCATGGTGTGCCCTGGACCGCGGGCGTCGCCGGGGAGAACAGGTTAGGAGCGCCAATTGGGGAATGGGTTTACGCGGCCTTTACGGCACTGTTCAACCAGTTGAGGAACCCGTTTGCGGCGTTCCAGCAGCCGTTCCAACAGGCATTGGAAGGCATCCTCATCTCCTTGCAGCCAGCAGCGCGGAATCTGCCGCAGAGCTTCATCCATTACTTCTTCGGGGAAGTGCCTCACCTGGTCCAGCCAGGGCTGGAAATCGTCCAGCGACCGCACGCTTTCATAGACCAGTGGACGGAAATACAGCCCCTGAACTGGGGAATCGATAAATTGCCAGTGGGGTCCATCAAACAAGTAGCCGTGATCAATCATGAGCGCGGCAAAACCCACACGCAAAGGGTGGCTGGCTGAACCGGGAGCCCATTCACGCAACCGGGCGCGCAGAAACACAGATTGCCGGGAATCAGCGTTCGAAGCCCACTTGTCGAACACCAGCATCCCCAGAAACTCAGCCAGGTTCGCCACCTTGCCTAGCAGTGCATCCGGCAGAAAATCGTAGACGGCCACGCGGTTGGGGTCCCCTGGGTAAAGCGAGCCGAAATGCCAGCCCGGCTCCACCGGCAGACGGTGCGACCCAAGTTGCAGGTAGACTTCCGGGTTGGCATCCAAGAATTCCCTTGATACTTGAATGATGGCTGTTTCCGGGGCCGTAATCCGTAAGTACTTGAGGAAAATGGAGGCTATCCACTCATTGACGAGGATGCGCCGGTGCTGGGGATTATTGAGGAACTTGACTACATAAAAGCGCCCATCTTCGGCTTCCAGCAGGTGTGCCTGCGCCCCGCCGCGCATTTTGCGGACCAGTCTACGGGCATTGACAGGCATGCGGCCGGGTTAAGGGAACACTCCAAATGGATAGTATGCGGGGAGCCCGCCGGACGAGCGCCCCAACAGACCGTCATCTATAGGCAGGACGCTACTTTTTCTTCCCGGCTTTGGCGCTCTTCTTGGCCAGTTTCTTGACAGCCTTAGCAGCCTTTTGAGGCTTGGCTTTCACTGCCGCCTTCTTGGCGGCTGGCTTGGCCTTGGCCTTCACTGCGGCTTTCTTGGCGGCCTTGCCGGGCTTGGCTTTCACGGCAGCTTTCTTAGCCGCCTTAGGCGCGGCCTTCTTTACAACTGCTTTCTTGGCTGCTGGCTTCTTCGCGGCAGGTTTCTTGGCGGCAGCCCTCTTAACCGGTTTCCTGGCGGGCGCTGGCGCCGGCGGCGGGGCAGCCTGTTCCACGGGAGCGGGCGGCTCCGCAGGCGCGGGTTCCGGCGCAGGGACATTTTCAGCAGAGATGATGGTTTCCTCGGTCAATTCTTCTTCCTCCTCCGGGCCGTATTCCCCAAGCTCGGATGCTAATTCCACATGTTCTTCGTCAAAATCAAGTTCATCCATGTCGTCGTCGAGAGCGAACCAACGGCCGTCAAACATGTACATTGCCTCCTCGCAGGCCTGAACACCAAATAGAATAACTCGTTTTTGCTTGAAGACAACCCCAGGAAAGCGAAAAATCGATCAATTCACAGCGTTACGCCGCGCCCGGCGCGCGGCGGCCACTTGAGCCGGCGCCGTACGCCTCGGCCTTAAGTTACGGCTCCTGGCGGCCTGCGCGTGCGCTGAGCCCCGCCTCGCCGCAGCCCGGAGGCTATTCGGCGCTTTCGCCGCCGGCTTGCCGTGCGCTGCCGCCCTTCTAGCACGGGTCGTCCGGCCAGCCTCCCGGTAAGCCAACGGAATGGCCAGCAGGGACCCTGCTTGAGGCTCAACCAGGGTGTCGGCGGGGTTGGCGGAGGCTAACGCCGCCGGGGTGATCGAATAGCGCCGGGCGATTATGGCCGGTGTCTCTCCTTCGGCAACCCTGTGCAGGCGCCAGGAGACACGCTTCGCCGGAGGTACGGCGTTCAAGCCGGCTACCACCCGGGGTCCACTGTCTTTTGGGACGCGGACGGCATAGCCAGCGGGCGCGAGGCTCTTGAGCAAAGCGGGATTCAGTTCGCGTATTTCGGCCACCGAACAACCAGCCGCGTCCGCCACCAACGCGATGTTGGTTGGAGCCGCGATCTGCACCGTGTCATAAGCCAGAGGGGGATCTTCTTCAACTCCATCCAAGCCGTAGTCTTTGGCGTTCTTGACCACAATGATCATCGCCAAAATAGCCGGCACATAGTTAGCGGTCTCCTTAGGGAGCACTCCGCGTTTGCGCAGCTCCCAAAAATCGGCGTAACCGGTGCGCTCGACCGCTCGGGCCACGGTGAGAGGCCCGCAATTGTAAGCCGCCATGGCCAGATACCAGTCGCCGAACTCGTGATATAGGTCGCGCAAATGCCTGGCTGCCGCGCGCGTGGACTTCTCCGGGTCCAGACGGTCGTCATAGTAGCTGGTGCGCATCAGGCCATATTCGGCGCCCCGGCTGGCCATGAACTGCCACATGCCCGTCGCCCTAGCCCGCGATACGGCTCGCGGCATAAACCCCGATTCGGCTTGCGCTAACTGCATCAACTCCAATGGCAACCCCTCAGAGGAGAGCACCTGGGTGATCATGGCCCGGTAGCGCGCCGCGCGCCGCAGTCCAGCCGCCATGATGCGCCGCCCGCGTTCGCTCGAAAAGTAGTTCACATAACTCACCACAGCGTCGTTTACTTCCAGCGGCAACTGTGATACGGTAGCGGCAAGCTCTTCCTTGATCTTGTCCTTAAGCTTGGGGTCCACCGGGAAGGTCATCTCCAGGATCTCATCCAGAGGCGATTTGTCAAAACCAGGTTGATCTGGATCCTCTCCGGCGCCTAACCCTTCCACGTCGTAGTGGTGGATGGCCTCGACCATCTGGTCCAGGCGATGCTCGGCGGAAGCCCTGATTTCAGGGCATTCCATCCCCGCCATGAGCCGCTCGACGGCTAAATCAAACTCCCGCCTGGCGGCTTCCAGATCTCCGCTGTGGTAGAAGCCTCTTCCCTTCTCGAAGTGCGCCTCGGCTGCGCGCACAAGCTCTTCGGCCTGCCTTCGGGGGACTACTGGCTCAACGGAAGCCGCTTGAGGACCAACCTGGCGTTCTGACGGCCGGTACGCGGGAGGCACTGGAGGCGCCGGCAAAGGCGGTTGCGCTAGAAAGCGTTCGGCCAAAGGAGCGCCGCTGGCAAGCGCGACTGGTTGGCAGCCCGCGGGCGCCGCCAGCAAAGCCGCGACCATAGCCGCCGCCAGCCCAAACCATGGATTCGGACGGGTTCCGTGGTCAGGCATTCAAGCACGCTTACATTGTGGTGACAAGCTCACTTCCGAATCTCGACTTTATAACAGGGATTGGGGCCGGGTCAAGCTGAAAGAGTCAGGTTTGGGCCGGCGCAGTCTTAGGCATAATCTACGGGAACCATGGCACCGGAAGCCATGGGGTTTGCCTGCTCGGCGGGGTGGAACATGGCGATCGCTTCAATCTCCACCAGCAGTTCAGGGCGGCACAGCACGGCCTGCACAGCAGTAGACGCCGGCAGCGGGTCCAATTGCTCGGCCTGGTAGAAAGCCGTGCGCTCCTCGTTGAACGCCTCGTAGTCGCGCTCGATGTTCTTCAAATAACAGGTGGTACGTACTACGTCCTTCCAGCTATCCCCATCGCTGTCGAGCAACTTCTTAACGTTATAGAAGGCCCGGCGCGCTTGGGCGCGCAGATCCCCCGGATGAATGCTTTCACCGCGCTCATTGACACTGGCCGTGCCGGAAATAAACAGGATCGCCAAACCATTCAGATCAACACGGATGCCCCGGGAAAACGAACTGGGTCTCGGATAGTGATAGGCCTCGTTTAGAACCTCCGGGCACGAGATCGCACGCTTACAGATCCCTTGCCCGCCGGCTTGCCGGAACGTTTCAGACTCGAACATGGTTAGTCCTCAAAAATAACCGCGGGGAGCGTCTCCGCTCCCCGTGGCCGCTACAGGAATAGTGATGGCGGGTGCTACTCCTCTTCTTCCTCCTCGCCCGCCTTGGCGGCCCTGGCTGCGGCAATAATCTTCTCCGCCTGAACTTGCGGCACGAAATCGTAGTGGCTGAACTCCATAGTGAAAGTGGCCCGGCCTTGCGTCATGGAGATCAGGTCGTTCTGATAGTTCAACATTTCGGCCATGGGTACCTGGGCCCGGATGATCTGCGTGCTGCCGCGCGTATCCATGCCGGAGATGCGGCCGCGACGGCTGTTCATGTCGCCCATCAGGTCGCCGGCGTACTCAACCGGCGCCTGGACCTCGACGTTCATGATCGGTTCGAGCAAAGCGGGTTTGGCCACCTCCATGGCGGCCTTGAAGGCCTTGCGCGCGGCCAGCTTGAAGCTGAGTTCGGAGGAGTCCACGTCGTGATATGAGCCGTCGTAAAGAGTTACCTTAAAGTCCACGACCGGATAGCCGGCCAGATAGCCCTTCTCGGCCGCCTCAATCAGCCCTTTTTCAACTGCTGGAATATAGTTCTTGGGGATGGCGCCGCCGAAGATGTCGTTAACAAATTCGAAGCCTCCGCCGCGCGGCAGCGGCTCCATCTTGATCCAGCAGTCGCCGAACTGGCCGTGGCCGCCGGTCTGCTTCTTGTGCCGGCCCTGTACGTCAGCAGTGCCTCGTATGGTCTCCCGGTACGGTATCTTGGGAGACTTCAGCGTCACGTCCACTCCGTAGCGCTTCTTCAGCCGGCTGACGATCACTTCAACGTGCTGCTGACCGCTGCCAGCCAACAGGAACTCCTTGGTTTGCGGGTCGCGGTAGAAACGCAAGGACTGGTCTTCTTCAAGAATGCGCTGCACCGCATTGCCCAGACGGTCCTCATCCTGCCGGGACTTGGTCTCGATGGCGTAAGCAAGGGAGGGCTCCGGCAACTTCCCCGCCGGGTAGCGGATCTGCTCGCCTTTCTCGGCCAGCGTATCTCCGGTGAGAGTCTCTTTTAGCTTGGCCACGCCGCCGATGTCGCCGGCCTGCAATTCGGTAACCGGGGTGATGGTCTTGCCCATCAGGCAGCCTAAATGCGCCAAGCGCTCTACGGCGCCGGTGCGCACGTTCTGAAGGTTGGCGTCGTTCTTGACCACGCCCGACATTACCTTGAAATAGGAGACGCGTCCGGCAAAAGGATCTGCGACGGTCTTAAACACGAACAACGCCACCGGCTCGGAAGCCGAAATGGGCCGCTCGACGTCTTGCTCACCCTGCTTGGCCGCCACGGCAGGACGTTCGCTGGGAGCCGGAAAATTCTCCACGATAAAGTCGAGAATCAGATCCGTGCCAATGTTCTTGAGTGCGGAGGCGGCCATCACCGGGAACAGGCGCAGTTCGCGGACGCCGGCCTTCAACCCCTCCAGGATGTGTTCGGGCGAGAGAGTGCCCTGCTCGAAG
>CAYSBM010000130.1:7240-8165 GCA_964429095.1 uncultured Solibacteraceae bacterium
CCTTGCCTTTGCCGTTTCCGTCGGCCTCGTAAGTGTAGGCCTTCATGTGGACCAGATCGACAACGCCGGCAAAGTCTTTCTCCGAGCCGATGGGAAGCTGCACGGGAACGGCGGAGCGGCCGAAGTTCTCGTGAATGCTTTCCAAGGCCCTTTCGAAACTCGAGCGCTCCCGGTCCAGCTTGTTCACCACAATGGCCCGAGGCAACTTGAAGCTTTCCGCGAAACCCCACACCTTTTCGGTTTGCACCTCTACGCCGGCCACGCCATCCACAACCACCAGTGAAGCGTCGGCAGCCACCAGCGCCGCATGGGTGTCATTGATGAAGATATTGAAGCCAGGCGTGTCTAGGAAATTGATCTTCTGCTTCTTCCACTCGGCGTACGCCACAGCCGTTGAAATGCTGATTTTGCGCTGGACTTCCTCGTCGTCGAAGTCCGTAATCGTATTTCCTTCATCGACGCGGGGCAGGCGGTTGGTCGCCCCCGCGGTGTATAAACAGGCGGCCGCCAGCGTGGTTTTTCCACAATTGCCATGGCCAACCAGCCCCACATTCCGAATCTCGTTGCTTTGATAGACTCTCACGATTCATCACTCCGCTCAGGCTCACACAAACAACGCGCAAGCCGTTCCGGCATTCTGGCCGGAATCAAAACCTTATGACAGTTTCCTATATTTCAGGCGGCCGCGCATCGCCAGCAAACGGCGCCGTGAGGGGGTCCTCCTCGGCCACAACCGCCGGCTCGTAGTAAAGAATGCTGTGGCAGCTTTCGCACAACATGATCTGATCGCCCTTCTTCAGATCCTGGTAGAACTGCGGGCGCATGGTCATGTTGCAGGCCCGGCAACGGTCTTCCACTGCGGCCGCCACCACCGGCCCCTTATGGCGCTTACGCAATCGCTCATATGTGGAAAGCACCTTGGGGC
>CAYSBM010000131.1:0-8133 GCA_964429095.1 uncultured Solibacteraceae bacterium
CGGCTGGCCACGCTGCGCAAGTGGCTGCCACTGGCGGGTGCGCTGGGCTTCAACGGCGTGGAAAGCTTTGTGCGCTGGGGGATCGCCGAGCGCCGGCGCGGCGTCTACGACTGGAGCTTCTATGACGCCATCGCCAGCGAAATCGAACGGCACGGCTTGAAATGGTTCCCCATGCTATTGGCCGGATCCGGCTATGCGTTGCCGGGCTGGTTGCATAATTCAAAAGAGGATTTCGGATTCGTTTGCCTTGAACATGGCCTGCGCAACGACACGCAATCTATCTTCCATCCCTTCCAGGCCGAATACGCCCGCCGGTTCATCCGCGAGTTTGGCAAGCATTACGGCGGACGCAACGTCTTGCTGGGCATCCGTCTGGGTCCCAGCGGGGATTATGGAGAAGCGCAATACCCGGCCCGCGGGCCTGGCTTCCGTTTCCGGAAGAGCCACACTCATATCGGCTTTTGGGCGGGCGATGATTCTGCGCAAGAGGACTTCCGCGCCTGGTTGCGGCGCGCCTACCCTGACATTGCGGCCTTAAACCAACCGTGGAACGCCTCCTTTCGATCCTACGAGGAAATCCGCACGTTCCTTCCCGACACCGCCCGCACACGCCGCCAGCGCCTGGACTTCGCCAACTGGTACATGGGCGCCATGAGCCTGTGGTGCGAGAAGTGGGCGGTCTGGGCTCGCGAAGCGCTGCCGGGGACTTCGATTCATCAGTCATCGGGCGGCTGGGGTCCGGTGGAGATCGGCACCGACTACAGCTACCAGGCGCGCAGCATGGCCAAAGTGGGCGGCGGCATCCGTCTGACCAACGAAAGCGACAATTACCCCGATAATTTCAGCATCACTCGCATGGCCAGTTCGGCGGCGCGCTTCTATGGCGCTGTTCTGGGCTACGAACCGGGCGGATACGGCTCCAAGCGCGGCGTCGTCGCGCGTCTTTCTAACGCTATCACCCCCGGCGCGCAGCACCTGTTCTACTACCCCAGCAACCTGTAGGGAAACGACTATGCGACCGATGCCTGGCTGCGGCTTGGTCCCCTGCTGGACAAACGCGCGAGGCCCGTGATTGACGTCGCGGCTTTTTATCCCGACACCGCCCAGAAACTTGACAACGACGTGCTGCGCTGGCGCTGGGCGTCGAGTTTCTTCACCATGGCGCGGGCGCTGCGTGCGGAACTGGATTACGATTACGCCAGCGAACAAATGATTGCCGATGGCGCGCTGGCGCGTTACAAAGTGCTCGTCTTTCTGTGGGGCCATATCATCGAGCGCAGCGTTCTCGAACAGATCGATCAATGGCTGCGCAATGGCGGCACGGTGATCTACCCGCTGATGCCGCGAGGTCTCATGCAGACGGTCGAAGGCGACACCTCAATCATGCAGCGCTGGCTGGAAGGCGATACCGGCAAAGGCCAAGCGCTATTCTGGCGGGGCGATTCGATCCCCGCTGAGTTCTACACAGCCTTCATTCGCAAGCATCTGCTCGCGCGCAAAGATCTGGATCCCCGCATTTCAGCCGCTCTGGAAATTGAGCGGCCCGCCGGCGTGTATTGGAGCGTGCTTGAAAACGGCAAGCTGGCGCTGCTCAATTTCTCAGACAATGGAGCCCACCTGCGGCTGCCCGGCGGCAGAATCGTAAAGATACCGCCGTACGAAATCGCGTTGGAATGAACGGCGGCGCTTGTCAACGCCCCCGTGTCTCGACTAATCTTCCCATTGAGGAGAATCCTGGTGAAAATCGCATCGATGTTCGTGGCGCTGGCGGGCGCGGCCATGGCGTCCGGCTCGCTCACGCTGGTAGACAATGGTAAATCAACGTATTCGATCTGCTTATCCAGTTCGGCGTCTCCTTCGGAACAGCGGGGCGCTCAGGAATTGCAGAAGTTCCTTGAGCAGATGAGCGGTGCGCGATTACCTATCGTTTCCGATACAGGCAAACTTCCGCGAGATCTCATTCTGGTGGGGCGCAGCAAAGCCAGCGACAGGATGAAGCTGGGAATCGATTATGACCGGCTGGGCGACGAAGGCTTCGTGCTGAAGACCGCGGGCCGGCGCCTGGTGATCGCCGGAGGCCGGCTGCGCGGCACGATGTACGGCGTTTATACCTTCCTGGACAGGCTTGGCTGCCGCTGGTTTACGCGCGAGGTGAGCCGCATCCCGCGCATGCCCACCATTCGCGTCGCCGCGCTCGACCTGATGCAGCAGCCGGCTTTTGAATACCGCGAGCCCTATTTCACAGAAGCCTTCGACAAAGACTGGGCGGCAAGAAACCGCGTCAATGGCGCCTCCATGAAGCTGGACCAATCCACCGGAGGGAAAGTCACCTATTACCCCTTTGTGCACTCCTTCAATCAGATGATTCCGCCGGAGAAATATTTCCGTTCTCATCCGGAATGGTTCTCGCTGATCGACGGGGTCCGGCGCGCCGACCACAGCCAGCTCTGCCTGACCAACCCGGAGCTGCTAAAAGAGAGCGTGAAGAATGTCCTGGAATGGATCCGCACGCATCCGCAGGCCCGTATTATTTCGGTCTCGCAAAACGATTGGACGGGCTGGTGCGAGTGCGACAACTGCCGGCGGGTTGAACAAGAGGAAGGCGGCGCCCATTCCGGGCCGCTACTGCGTTTCGTCAATGCCGTAGCCGCCGAGGTTGAAAAGAAATATCCGGACAAGCTCATTGATACGCTGGCATACTGGTATACCGAAGACCCGCCCGCGAAGGTCCGCCCGCGCCCGAACGTGCGCATCCGCTTGTGTCCCATAGGCGCCTGCCAGGCCCACCCCTACGAGAAATGTCCGCGCAACGCCTATTTCATGCGGAACCTGCGGGCGTGGTCGAAAATCACCAACCAGCTCTACATCTGGCACTACAACACCAACTTCGCGCATTATCTGTTGCCGTTTCCGGATTTTGATGAACTGGCCGCCGACATCCCCATGTACAAGCGCCACGGCGTGGTGGGACTGTTTTTGGAAGGCGCTTACCCCACCGGCGGAGGAGGCGAGAACGCCGAACTGCGTTCTTACGTCATGGCCCGCCTGCTTTGGGACACCCACACGGACGTCGACAAAGAGGTGAACGATTTTCTCGAAGCGGTCTATGGGAAGGCGGCCAAGCCCATGCGCGCCTACTACGACTGGATGCACCAGCAGGTGCGCTTCCCCCCCGAGGGCCGCGGCGAGCATCTGTACATCTTTATGCATCCCAGAGCCAGGTATCTGTCGCGCGAATTTCTGGACCGCGCCCGCGAGATTTTCCGCCAGGCCGATGCCCAAGCGGACAACGAGACGATCCGCCGCCGCGTGCGTCAGGCGGAACTGTCCATCGACTACGTTGAGTTGATACAAGGCCGCGAATACGAGGTGCGCGGCGACGTTTACGCCCCAGCCGATATCGAAGGTCTCAAGAGCCGCTTTGCATCTCTGTGGAACCTGATCCGCAGCTACGGGATGGTTTCCATCCGCGAAAGCTCCAACCTCCAACAGGACGAGGAGGGTTTCTATGCTCTTCTCAAGCCTTACCGGATCTTCACTATCGAGAACCGGTACTGGAAGGTGCATGTGGCGCCGGAACTGAATTCCCGCGTAGTGCGCATGATCGACAAGCGCACCGGGCGCGACGCCCTGTACCGAGTGGATCCGGGCGAGCGTACTTATCCGAACTCCGGCGGCCTGGCGCTTAGCGTCTACCCGGACCATCACAGCCGGAAAGCATATGACGTGACCTGGACGGTGACCGGCGCCTCGGCGGAACGGCTTGAGCTGCGAGGCGCCGCTCAGGCCCAGGGCCTGACGCTAGAGCGGATCATCGGGTTCACTCCCGGCGGTGAACTGTTGCATACCGAAACTGTACTCACCAATACTGGTGGGGGCAACGTGGATGCGGCCCTGCAAACCACTTGCCGGCTGGGCGCCGCCGACGCCGAAGACGCCGTAGCTACCTACCGCCGGTTGGATGGAACCGCGGGCGAGAAGATTCTGATCGAACCTGAGCGCGAACCGGTGGGCTCAGAGAACTACCAGGACGCCGGACGGCTGGACGGCGCCTGGCAATTGTCCAGCCGCCGCGCCGGCTATGTCTGGAAAGTGCATTTCCCGGCCGAAACCACTAACCGCAGTTGGGTCAACTGGAGCTTGCGCGACGATCTGTTGACGAGTTTCGGCGTCTGGAGCGACGTCCGAACCCTTAAGCCCGGTGAAACGCTTCGCCAGGAATTCGACTATGGCGCCCAGCCACTTGTTCAGCATTGACCCGCTCAGGCCGGAAGACTTGCCGGCTCCGGCCTGGGCCATCCACACGTCAAGCGCGGCTGCACTCCACTGCCAGGCGCCGCCACTCGCCAACAGGCGGCTGGTAGCGGTATGATCGACTCTTCCAATGGAAGAAAGCCGCGAGCAAGAACAGTCAAGAGTGCGCGTGTCCGCCATCGTCGTTTCCCACAACTCCGCTTCCGCGCTGCGCCGTTGTCTGGCGGCTCTGGAGCGGAGCCAGGCGCGGGGAATCCTCGAGATCCTGGTGGTTGACTGCGGCTCGCGCGACGACAGCCCGCATGTCGATGCGGAATTCCCCGAGGTGCAGGTGCTTCGTATGCCGCGCCACTTCGGGTTCACACGCGCGCGCAACATCGGCATTCGCAGCGCCACGGGTGAATACCTGCTCTTTCTGGACGCTGACGTGGAGCTCGACCCGGCCGCCATCCCGGCGCTAGTGCAGCGATTGGACACAGATCCGGAAGCCGCCGCCGCGTGTCCCCTGCTGGTGGACGCTTCCGGCAAACCCGCCCAGCAGATATACTACCTGCCCGCGCGTTCCTCGATCAGCCGGACATGGCGCGAGGGCTCCCTCCGCCCGGCCACCGAGGTGGATCTTAGCGCTGAGGCGGTGGCTGTGGAGCACGCCGCACCGGCGGCGCTGCTAGTGCGCGCCTATTTCATCAAAGGAATCAACTATCTTGACCCTCGGTTTCCGCATTCCTGGGCCGATATCGACCTAAGCTTCCAGATCTGGCGCGCCTCCAAGAAGATCATGCTGCTGCCGCCTGCGCGCGCCATCGCCCACGGCGACTTGTTTCGCCCCCAATTGACGGGCGCAACGGCGCGCGCCCTGCTGGCCGCCGATTTTGCCCTGGGCGCAACTACTTTTGCCGGCAAGTACTTCGGATTCCTTTTCGGCCTCCGCTGCCGAATTCAGCTCATTTTCGAATCCCTGCTGCAAGCCATGAGCGCCGTGCTTCGTGCGCGGGACATTGGCCTGGCCTTTTCACGTTTTTCGTCCATTCTCCTGGGCCAGCGCATCGATGGAACGCAAAGCGCTCTATAATCCGTTAGACTAATTCCATCATGCAGACAGGTGATCTCTTCCTCAGCCGGCGCGAGCTTCTGTTGGCCTCCGGTCTTGTTCGTGGCGGGATCATTTCGGCGTCCTCGGCCGCAAGAGCCGATGCGCCACTGAAACCTCTCAACCGGTTCCCCCGCATGGTGCAAGAATATTTTGTCAGCCGCGTGCGCGCGGTGGACCGCGCCAACCGCAGAACGGTGGAGGCCCTCAAGACCAGCGCCGAAGCCGAGGCCTATGTGGCGTCGGTGCGCAAGAAGATTGCCCTCTGCTTTACCCCCTTCCCAGCCAAGACTCCTTTGAATCCGCGCGTCACCGGACGCGTCGAACGCGACGCCTACCACATTGAAAATGTTCTATTTGAAAGCCGGCCCCGCTTCCTGGTGACCGCGAATCTGTATGTACCCAAAGGCCGGCGCTTTCCTCTGCCTGGCGTGGTAGCTTCATGCGGCCATTCCAACACGGGCAAAGCCGCGGAGGCATATCAGTCCTTCGCGCAAGCTCTGGCCCGCATGGGTTATGTAGTTCTGGTGTTTGATCCTATCGGCCAGGGCGAACGCTTGCAATATGCCACAGACCCAGCCTCGCGCCTCAGCCCCGTGGGCGAACATCTGCGCGCAGGAAATCAGCAGGTGCTGGTGGGCGAGTCTTTCGCCGCTTGGCGCGCTTGGGACGGCATCCGCGCACTGGACTACTTGCTGTCACGCAAGGAGGTGGACCCGCACCATGTTGGCATCACCGGCAATTCAGGGGGCGGCACCATGACCACATGGTTATGCGGTTTGGATAGGCGCTGGACGATGGCCGCGCCGAGTTGTTACGTCACGACTTTCCTGCGCAATCTGGAGAACGAAGAACCGACTGACCCGGAGCAGTATCCCCCGCGGGCCCTGGCGCTAGGCCTGGATATGAGCGATTTTCTGGCCGCCATGGCGCCCAAGCCGGTGATCATTCTGGCCAAAGAGCGCGATTTCTTCGACGTGCGTGGATCGGAAGAAGCATACCGGCGGCTGAAACATATCTACACGCTGCTGGGCGCGCCAGCCAACATCGGCTTTTTCGCCGGGCCCACCACCCATGGCTACACGAAAGAGAACCGCGAGGCGATGTACCAGTGGTTCAACCGCGCTACCGGCATATGCAAACTGCAACAGGAGCCTGCGTTGGTGATCGAAAAGGACGAGACACTGCGCGTAACGCCCTCCGGTCAGGTCGCCGATCTGGGCTCTTTAAGCGTGGCTGTGCTCACCGCCCAGCGCAGTCGCGCTCTCGCGGCAAGCCGCACGCCTCTCCGGCCGGCTGCGCTCGCTACGGCGGTCGTCAGCACTTTGAAGCTGCCGCCGCGGGCTGGCTTGCCGGATTACCGCATTCTACGGCCCCTCACCGGTAGGCGTTACCCCAAGAAACACTGTGCCGTCTATGCCGTCGAAACCGAGCCGGGAATTCTCACCCTGGTCTATATGCTCACCGATGAGGAATGGGTGTCCCGTCCTCCACGCCCCATCCAAAGCGCGCTGCTCTATGTGTCACACCAATCAGCTGACGCCGAACTGCGCGAGGAACCCCTGATAGGCGAACTCATTGAAGACTCCCCAGGGGCGGCCATCCTGGCCTGCGATCTGCGCGGCATCGGTGAATCGCAACCGGACACTTGCGGCCAGAACATGTTTCTGCATCCTTACGGCAGCGACTATTTCTACGCCGGCCATTCCCTCATGCTGGACCGCCCTTACATCGGCCAAAGAACTCACGACCTGCTTTGCGTGCTGGACTGGCTGGGCGGCTTTGAATGCCGCAATGTGCACTTGGCCGCCAAGGGCTGGGGCGCGGTCGCTGCCACCTTCGCCGCATTGCTCGATCCGCGGGTGCGCCGTGTCACGCTCAAAGGCGCCCCTGCATGTTTTGCTGAAATTGCCGAAGCGGAAAACTACCGCTGGCCCCTGGCCGTATTTCCGCCTGGCGTGCTTCAACGCTTTGACCTTCCGGATTGCTATCGCGCGCTGGATTCCAAGCATCTGCGTCTGGAAGCCGTTGCGCATGCCCAGGGAATCGGTTAGGATTGCCTTTCAGTCCGCCGTTTCTTGGAGGATGTGCCGGAGGCAGGGGGTGAGTCTGCGTTGCCGCAATGTGAGTGTTTTTTTCACTGCGCCCAGCGGTTGCGTGAGCGCGCTGAAAGATGTGAGCTTCGAAACGCACCCCGGCGAATTCTTGTCGATAGTGGGCCCCAGTGGATGCGGCAAGACCACGCTGCTGCGGGTGCTCGCCGGCTTGCTCGCTCCGTCGGAAGGAACCGTTGAACGGCCCGGCGATCCCCAGCCCTGCCGTCTACCGCAGATGGTTTTTCAAGAGAACGGTTTGTTCCCGTGGATGACGGCGCTTGAAAACGCCGCATTTGGCTTGGAAATGCAGGGCTGCGGCAGGAAGGAGCGCGAGGCGCGCGCGCGGGCGTTGCTGGAACGCTACGGCTTTCGGGGCCGCGAACGCACCTACCCCCACCAGCTTTCGCTGGGTATGAAGCCGCGCGTCGCCGTGATTCGGTGCTTTTTGAGCGACCCGCCGGTCATGCTGATGGATGAGCCTTTCGCCGCCTTGGACTGCCAGACGCGGCTCAAACTCCAGGAGGAACTGCTGGAGCTCTGGGAGCAGCACCACAAAACCGTGGTTTTCGTCACGCACGATATGGACGAAGCCTTGCTGTTGAGCGATCGTGTCCTGGTGCTTACCCGGCAACCCGGGACAGTGAAGGCGGAGTTCAGTGTTCCCTTCCCGCGGCCGCGCACCGCTGAATTGAC
>CAYSBM010000132.1:0-8098 GCA_964429095.1 uncultured Solibacteraceae bacterium
CTGACGCGAGCGGCGGGACTGCGCCTGGAGTATGACCTTGGCCTCACCGAACGTTACAACCGCATGCTGACCGGCTTTGACACGACGGCCAAACTGCCGATTACAGACCTGGCTCAAGCCGCCTATGCTGTCAAGCCCGTACCGGAAAAGGATCCCAAGGATTTCAGCGTTCTGGGCGGTTCCTTGTACGCGGGTGTGGGGAATACGCCTCGGGAATGGGTCCGTCCCGAACTCATGTGGATGCCGAGGGTGGGCGCGGCGTACCGCCTGAATGACTCTACCGCCTTGCGGGGCGGCTACGGCTTGTTCTACAACAGCTTCAACGCCTTTGAAAATACACCCAACCAGCTCAACTATACCCGGGATACGCTGGTGGCATCCAGCAATGACTACGGTTTGAGCTGGGTGATGGGAAACCCCGGACAGGGGGTTGCTCCTTTGAGCGATCCGTTCCCGCTGCGCTCCGATGGCACGCGCTTTGATTCGCCCCTGGGCAACGCTCTTGGTTTGAACGCCGTCACTGGCAGCAGCATATCCTGGAACGATTAAAACTTAAAGCGTGCCCGCGTGCACCGCTGGCGCGGAGGAATTCAGCGGCAGTTGGGCGCGAGCATGGTTTTCGAAGCTGCTTACGCCGGTTCCTACGGCGAGCGGCTGGCTGTGGCGCGCAATCTTCGTGCTTTGCCCGCCCAGTACTGGGCCACGGGAAACACCCGTAACAACGCCATCGATTCCAACTTGAACTCCAATGTCACCAATCCCTTTTACCTGCTCAACTACATGTCCTTGCAGTCCTCATACCCATTGGTTTTCAATAACATGAGCCGCTCCTCCTTTTTCTTGAGCCCCACCATCCGCAAGAATCAACTGCTGCGCAACTTCCCGCAGATGACCGGCGTAAACAGTACGGGCGGCCTGGACGACCCCTACGGCCACCAGGACATGCATATGATGGAGCTCACGTTGAACCGCAGGTTTTCACAAGGGCTACAGTTCATGGTGGCTTATGACCGCACTTATGTGACGGAAACCAATTTCTATTACAACGAATTCGACTCATTTCTGAGTACGAGACCCAGCAACAATGGCCGTCCCCACCGCGTCACGGCGACCGCAGTGTATGAACTTCCGTTTGGCAAGAACGGCCGTTGGGCTAAGACCGGCGTGCTGAACATCCTGTTCGGAGGCTGGCAGGCTGCCGGCACCTATGAGTTCCAGAACGGCGAACTGTTGAGCTGGGGCAATTATTTTTATTACGGGGATCCTGCGCAGGTGGCCAACACCGGCACCAAGTCCCTGGACCACTGGTTCAACACCGCCAACTTCGAACGTGACCCCTCGAAAGGGCCAGGAACCTACCATGTGCGTGTGTTCCCCACCCGCATCAACGGGGTGAGAGCCGACGGCACCAAGCAGATCAACGCCAACCTCCAGCGGCAGTTCAAGATCAAGGAGCGGCTGGCCGTGCAGTTCCGCTTCGAGGCGTTAAACTTGCAGAACCGTTCCCAGTTCCAGGCTCCGGACAACAATCCGTATTCGACCAACTTCGGGCGTGTTGTCCAGCAGACTCAGGCGCTCAACCGTTTCATCCAAATCCAGGGCCGCTTGGTATGGTAACTTTAGACAAGTCCAGGAGGGGGCGATCCAGATTATGACAAGAAGAGACTTATTGGCGGCATTTCTTGCCGCCGGTCACTTACGGGCGGGGACCCGGATCGACCGGTCACGCTTCAGCCCTGTGACCGATGAGGTCGGCAACTCCGAGCAGGAAGCTTTCGACTTTGTCCGGCAGTACCGGCTCAGCTGGATTGAAGTGCGCAGCGTCCCCGGGACCAAGACCGACTATGTCGAATTGCCTCCGGATGTGCTGCGTGCGTTCGCAGATAAGCTGCGGGGCAACGGCCTGAAGGTATCTTTCCTGGACGCACCACTGTTGAAGTTCACTCTGCCGGACTTCGAGCCGGTCAGCCGGGCAACGGAAAGCGCTGAAAGACGCGCTGCCCGTGTGGCCGCCGGCGAAAGGCTGCTGGCGCGCCGCATGCAAGACTTAAACAAGGCTCTGGAAACGGCTGAAATTCTGGGAACCAGCAAGGTTCGGATTTTCACGTTCCACCGCGTGCGGGAGCGCGAGAAGGCCATGCCGCGCATCGCCGAAATTCTCACCGAAATGGCCGAGGCGGCGGGCAAGCGCGGCATCTCGCTGCTGGTGGAGAACGAAGGTTCCTGCAACGTGGCCAC
Organism: uncultured Solibacteraceae bacterium; assembly: GCA_964429095.1. GTDB lineage: Bacteria > Acidobacteriota > Terriglobia > Bryobacterales > Bryobacteraceae > JAJFUV01. The sequence continues at coordinate 2,239 of CAYSBM010000132.1, forward strand.
TTGCCGCGAGGCGGCGGAGTTGCTCACATTGGCGCCGTCGAAGTGGTTAGGCTTCAACTGGGACGTGCTCAACGGCGTAGGCTACGGAGAAAAGCCTTTTCCGGAAGCCTATTCGCTCATACCGAAACAAAAGCTAGGCAATATTCATTTGAAGGGGCGGAGCGTGCTCCCAGGCCCATTCCAAATGGACTGGAAAGCGGATTTCGCCGCTTTGGAGCGCGACGGCTATTCCGGCCAGATCGGCCTGGAGTCGCACATCAGGGAGAACATGATGGAGAATTCCCACGCCGCCATGCGCGAGATGATCCGGCTGGTGGAAACGTAATCCGGTTTTCACCAGCCGCCTCTCCATCAGACTTCCCGCACGATCTCAAAGCCCATCAGGCGGCCCATACGCTCAACATCTCTTACGTGGTCACCATAGAAAATCACGCGGTGCAGTCCACCGGTGTAGTTCTGTAGCCACTTCTCGGCATCGCTCACCCGAGTGCGGATCTGGCTGCGGCAGCCGCGGTCGCTGTCCATCACGGGACCGGTAACCTCGGCCGTGGAGATCATCATCCGCGTGGGGCCATTGAAGCGCGCTACGGTGATGGTTTCGCCGGAAGGCATCATCACCTGCACCACGGCGCCTTCGTTGGTCTCCAGGTGATTGCGGATGATGTACGGGAAGCTGGGCCCGTGGATGCCTTTCATTTTCGTCGCCGAGACGCAGTGCGCATGAATCACCTCGTTGCGGCTGGTGTCAAACACCGGGTCGGAAACAAAGCCCGGCATGCCGGTGAAGGAAGTGATCAGGAGTTGCGTCATGGTGGAGGCCAGATCCCCCTCGCAGACGCCGTATAAGCCGGCATCGTTCAGGCGGCTGAAAGCGATGCAGGGATAGCCGGGCAACTTATTGGCCGCGAGCGAGCCGAAGCAGTCGATGGTTACCGCGTTGGCTTTCTCCCGCCGCATCATTTCGGCGATCGCCAGGTAGAAACGCACTCCGTTGTGAATTTCCTGGGGGGTGGCTTCCACCACACGCAGGGCGCCGCGTGTGAAATCGTCGGCCGCTTTTCTGGACTTGTTCTCGTCGACGGCGGCAAAGGCCTCTTTGAATTCGGGGCCGGTGACGAACTTGAAGCTCGTGCCGAAATGCTCGTGATAGGCATTCGCGCTCTGCTCTCTGCCGGCCGGCGTTGCCGCACCCACCAGCACCTTACTGGCGCGCAGATGGTGGACGGTGCGGAACATCCTAAGATACGGATCCAGATCCCCGTAGCTTGAAGTCGCCAGGACGTCAATCTTTTTCCCCTTCTTGCGCAGAGCGGCGATGTTCGACCAAGCGTGCGTGGCATAGGGCCGCGAAAAGAACAGCGCCGGCGCCTGGACCTGATCAAGCAACGCCGCCAGCGGCGTTGTGGGCTGCGTCAAGGGGATGATCAGATAGCCGTCAACCGCCCCCATCTTGGCCAGCCAGGGCGCGACTTCTTCACTCCTGGTGAGCACCTCACCGCCAATCAGCCGGACATTGGCTTTGTGCTTGGCGGCTACGCCGGCCATCTGCCGTTCGATCTCCGCCGCATCCTGGGCGACGTCCAGAGTAGGCTTCGGCCAGTGCACGGTAGAAGAAGCCAAGTAGACCCGCGCCACCGTGGCCGGCTGGTTCCACTCCATGCCGGCAAGTTCACCGGCAGTGAGAGGGAAATTCACAAAAGGAAGACCGCAAAGCGAGAAAGTAAAACGGCGCCGCGACAGCGCGCACTCGGATGTCAGCATTTTCACCTCCAGGGACATAGCCAGTCCTTGGACATTATACATAGCCAGCCTTGCGGGTTCGGAAACCGGCGGTTTACTCGCGATTCCTGTACTGCTCGTAAAGACGGCGGTGCTTGTTCATCAGATCAACGGCTTTTCCCTTGATGAAAAGCTGCTTCACCTCGGTGCGTGGCTCCAGCAGATCACCGTCGGTGACCGCCAGGTCGGCGTACTTGCCCTTCTCGATAGATCCGTATTCCTGCCCTACGCCGAGGATTTCCGCAGGCGCCAGAGTAATGGATTGCAGGCCGGCTTGATGAGGCAATCCGAAGGCCACAGCCATAGCGGCTTCATAAGGCAGGTTCCGAGCGGCGGAAGTGTTGAAACTGGCGATGGCGAACTTTACGCCAGCCTTATATAGTTCTGCTGGCTGCGTGTATGGTCTGTCGTAGGGGTCGTCCTCGTACTCCGGCAGCGACATGGTGCGGCCAACAATCACCGGGATATTCCGGTCCTTGAGTTCGGCCGCCACTTTCCAGGCTTCCGCAGCTCCGGCCAGGATCATCTTTATTTTTTCTTGCGCGGCGAAGGCCAAAGCGTCGCGGATCGCCCTTTCACGCGAGGCCGTGATGATGACCGGCATGCGCCCGTCCAAAACCGGCGCCATAGCTTCCAGCCGCAGGTCCGGTTTAAGGTCCGTGGCGCCGGCGGCCTTGGCTTTCTGGTAACGGCGCGCGGATTCAAAGAACTGGTGCAGTTCGCGTATCTTCGTTTCCAGAGCGCGGCGGCGCTCTTCGAGCGTTGCCGCCGAAAAGGCCATGCCGGGACGTCTGGGGGCGGGACTCTCGAGGACCGGAAACACCAGATGCAGAGCGGCGTCCCCGCGAACTTCCATCTCTTCCCAGGTCCAGCCGTCCAGGTGGATCAGTGCGGCGCGCCCGCTGACGAGGCCGCCTGCGGGAAGGCTCAACGCCATACTGACGCCGTTGGCCCGGGTGACCGGAATGTGCTCGCTGGCGGGATTAATGGCCACCAGCGCACGCAACTGCGGGTTGAACACGCCGATCTCGGCGATATCGTTGGTCTCGCGGACGCTTGCGATTTCCGACAGGCCGATCTGGGTCGCGGCGTTGATCATGCCCGGATAGACGTGCAGTCCCTTGGCCTCGATCACCCGCACGCCTTTGGGCGCCACGATTCTTGCGCCCACTTCGGCAATCCGGCCGTTGATCACCAGCACCGCCCCGGAGGGGATGTCCGCGCCGGAGATCGTGTGAACCCTAGCTCCGCGGATCAGGAAACTGTCTTGCGTCCCGGCGTAAAGTAAAGACGCGGCGGCCAGGGCAAGAACCATCAACCAGCGTTTCATTGGGGCCTCCTGGCGGAGGTCTTCTTTGATTCGGCTTCGCGCTGCTTGGCGCGTTCCATCAAGGCCCGCTTGCGGGCCTCGCGCTCGCCGCGTTCGCTTACGTCGCGGTCGCGGTCGAAGTACAACCGTCCGTCGATGAAGACCTTCTGCACTTTGGCGAAATTCGACAACGGGTGTTTGTCGAAGATTACCAGGTCGGCATCCTTGCCCGGTTCGATGGAGCCGATGCGCGAGGCCAGGCCGAGTTGCCGGGCCGGATTGATCGTAATCGTCGCCAGCGCCTCGTCTTCGCTGAGGCCGCCATATTTCATCGTCTTGGCCGCCTCGGTGTTGAGGTGGCGCATGAGTTCGGGATCGTCGGAGTTGAGCGACACCAGCACGCCCTTTCGCACCATGAGAGCGGCATTGTACGGGATGGCGTCGGCCGCTTCCACTTTGTAGCTCCACCAGTCGCTGAAGGTGGTGGCTCCGGCGCCATGGGCAGCGATTTCTTTCGCGACCTTGTAGCCTTCCAGAACGTGTACGAGCGCGGCGATCTTGAAGTTGAATTCATCGGCCAGCTTCAGCAGCATCAGGATCTCGTCGGCGCGGTAGCAGTGCGCGTGCACCAGGCAACGTCCCTCGAGCACCGCCACCAGGGGCTCCAGTTTCAGATCGCGCCGCGGCGGCAGAGAGTTTTCGCCGCGTGCGCGCCGGGTCTGGTAATCCTTCCAGGCCCGCTGATACGCGCGCGCTTCGGTGAATGCTTCGCGGATGACATCCTCGGTGCCCATGCGGGTGGCCGGATAACGCGGCGCGGGCTGGGAATCCCCATAGACTGCCAGCGCCGTTCCGGCGCGCTTGACGTTCTCACCGAGCGCCATTTTGAGAATGGGTTTGGCGCCCTCCAAGAGCAATCCCTGGGCGTCCTGCCCCCATCGCGTCTTGATAACCGCCGACAAGCCTCCGATGGCGTTCGCGCTGCCATGCAGCACGCAAACCGTAGTGACGCCTCCGGCCAGCGCGCGGTAGATGCTGACCGCTTCGGGATTGAGCACGTCGTGAATATCCACCATCGAAGACACCGAGATGCTCCCCTCGTTCACACTGTCGGCGCCGATATGCGAATGAGGATCGATAATGCCGGGCATAAGGTACTGACCTGCGGCGTCGATGATCTGCGCGCCGGCCGGCGCTGGCACCTCCGGCCCCATTTCCGAGATCTTGCCGCCACGAATCACCACGGACCCCCGGAATGTTCCGTGAGTCACGGTGAGCACGGTAGCGTTTCGAATAATGACCGGCGGCGCGGCCTCCAACGCGAGGCTAGCGGCGGCCATCAGAAGCGCTTGGCGCATCATCGCGCCACCTCCTGGATTGGCTCCGGCGCGGGTTCGTACTTGGCGCCGTCGATGAAGATGTATTTGACGCGGGTCTTCTCGTCGAACAGATCGCCGTCGGTGACCACTAGGTTGGCGATCTTGCCCTTGTCGATGCTACCCAGCCTGTCGGCCACGCCATAGATCTGCGCCGCGGCAAGCGTGAAAGCCTTGAGTGCGTCCGCGGGACTGAGACCGGCATCCAGGGCACGTTTAATGGCCCGCTTCAAATCCTTGCCCGTCTGCCCGCCGCTATAGAAAGCGAAAGGCACTCCGGCTTTCGCCAGTGCGGCCGGCGAAGACGGGGCACGCTCACGCATTTCCAACACCCTGGCCGGCTCAATTTCGTCAGGGTCGGCCTCGCGCGGCCGCTCGGGCCCCTGCAGGTTTACCAGCACCGGAATGCCGTAACGGCGCAGCATACCCGCGACCGCGTAAGCCTGGGCCGCGCCATAAAGCACCGCCGGTTGCTTCAGGTCCTGCGCCAGGCGCGCCATGCGGTCCAACTCCACGGCGCTGGAGGCCGGCAACAGAATGCGCGGCGATTCGAGCACCCCTTCGAGCGCCCGGTCGTAGTCCGGTCTCTTCACCCCTGCCGGATGTGCCTGGTAGCGCTCGCGCGCCTCGCGATAGTAAGCCGCGTCAATGTAGATCTGGCGCATGTAGGCCATCACACCCAGCAGTGAACCGGGGAAGTTCAAGAAGCCATTGGTCGAAAGCGTGAGATATTGTCCAACAGGGGCAGCCACCACCATGGCGCCCTTCTCTCCGGCCAGATTAATCCACGCGCCCTGTCCGGCGAAAATGCCGCGGCTAGGGAAGACAACGGCGGATGCAAAGCCCAGGCTGCGGAGTTGCTCGATGCGGCCATCGTCCGGCTGGAGCAGGTCGGCGGCGCGCAGCCAACTTGTACACAAAGGCCGGTCTTCCGGGCCGCGTATGCGCACCTTCTGCGTCTGCTGAGAGGTAATAGCTGGCGCAGTGGAAGCCGTCGCGCCAGCGCCGGCGGCTTGGGGAAGGCCTACGGTGCTGAGGGCGTCGATCAGGCCGGGATACACGGTGAGTCCATCGCCGTCGATAATCCACGCATCGGGCGGCACCGCGATGCCGGCGCCCACCGCTTCGACAATCCCGTCCCTCATCAGGACGGTACCTCTTTCGATCACCGGACCGCTGACGGTAGCGACGCGCGCGCCGCGTATTGCCAGCGCCGTGGGTGGCCCGGCGCGTAGGGAAACCAGGCTTGCAAGCAAAGCAATCAGGCGAATCATGAGACCAAACTCGTAAAGGCGTCATTATAAGGCGATTTCGTTACCGGCGCAGCGTTGCCTCCGGCATAATGTCGGTAGCATGTGAGTTGTCCGGTTGAATTAGCAAGTGAATTGTCCGGCCG
>CAYSBM010000133.1:0-2879 GCA_964429095.1 uncultured Solibacteraceae bacterium
TAGCGGCGTTAAACCATTTCACAACACCTTTTTCTCTCACTACTATTTCTCCTAACTAGACTGGCGGAGAACGGCACGTTTTGGATGGCCAGAAAAGGAAAAAGCTACGCCGCTCGTTCCGCGTAGCTCCTCTGGTTATTCCGCAACGAACACAGATACCGCCAACAACTTACAGGGTATTGTCGCAGAAAAGAATCTGAAGGGCAAGAGGAATTTTAGCTCTGTCCGCCCTCTCAGTTCCCCAGAAGGGCAGCGATGCGGCCGGCATCGTTGGGCGCCACTACCGGCTGATTCCCAAAAGTCGGATGGATCAGGCTTCCATCCGGCGCCTTGAGTTGGCCGGTATGGTAGCGGTAGATGTAATCCGGGTCTTTCAGCACGTTGCCGGTGAGCACGGCGACCACATCGGCGTCAGGGTCGATCACACCGGCCTGAGTCAGCTTACGGATACCCGCCAGTGTGGCGGCCGAAGCCGGTTCGCAGCCGATGCCGCAGGCTCCGATCACGGCCTTGGCGTCAGCAATCTCCTGCTCGGTCACTTTCTCGACCGTGCCGCCGGAGCGTTCCACCTCGTAGAGGGCTTTGGGCCAGGAAACCGGGTCGCCGATCCTGATGGCGGTGGCCAGCGTTTCAGGATGGGGAACGGCGGTCAGGCTGGTACGTGATCCGGCCTGCATCAAATTGTAGAAGGGGGCAGCGCCTTCAGCCTGTATGATGGCCAGCCGCGGCATACGCCCGATCAATCCCATATCCAGCATGCCGCGCAACCCCTTGCCGAAGGCTGAGGTGTTGCCTAGATTGCCTCCCGGCAACACGATCCAATCCGGCGGACGCCAATCCCGCTGATCCATCAGTTCCACCATGATCGTCGTCTGGCCCTCGATGCGGAACGGGTTCATGGAGTTCAGCAGATAGATGCCGGTCTGTTCGGCAAGCGTGCGCACCAGCGCGAGGATCTGGTCGAAATTGGCCTCCACTTGCAGGGTCCGCGCTCCGTACTCGAGGGCCTGCGCAAGTTTTCCATACGAAATGTTGCCGTGGGGGATGAAGATAATGGGATCCAGACCGGCGGCGCTGGCGTAAGCAGCCATGGAAGCCGATGTGTTGCCCGTGGAGACGCACGCGACACGTTTCATGCCCAAACGTATAGCCTGCGCCACGCCGCAGGTCATGCCATTATCTTTGAACGAGCCCGTGGGGTTGAAGCCCTGGTGCTTGAACGCCAGGCGTTTCAAGCCGCCATAGGCTGCGGCTTTGGGCGCATCGAGCACGGGCGTGTTGCCTTCGCGCAGGCTTACGATGGCGTCCATGGAATCCAGAAAGGGAATAAATTCCCGGTAGCGCCAGACGCCGCTTTGATCGAGCGGCGCGTTGCTCATGCGGCGCTCACGCCAGAGTTTCTTCAACCGGGCGGGATCGTCCGAAGGCGGGTAGATAACTTCCAACAGCGCGCCGCAGCGCGGGCAGTTATAGATGACCTCGGTGACCGGGTAGCGGGCGCGGCAGGAGGAACTGAAACATACTAGCTCAGCGGGCATGAACTCACCATTATAGAAAATCGCCCTTTCGCGGCCGCGGGTTCCAGATCCGCCGGCGCTGTTTGAAACGCGGGGACAAGCGCCGCAGTTCAGAAGTTGATCTTCAAGCCAAATTGGAACTGGCGCGCGTCGAAAGCGGAAGTGAAGGCCAGGGCTTCGGTCGGAACCCCCCGCGTGCCCACCAAGGGGCGAGGCAACTGACTGATGGGCAGGTTGCCTACCGTGTTGTTGATGCTCTTGAAATTCGTGCGATTGAATAGATTGAAGCCTTCCGCGGTGAACTCCACGTTGCGTCTTCCCTCGGCGCCGAGAGGGATCTTGCGCGGCAGGCGGGCATCGAAGCTGAAATAGCTCGGCCCCCGGCCGACGGTGCGGCCCAGGCCCAGCGGACGGTGCGTTGTCGAGTGGCGGTCGCCGAGGTTATCGACTCCCGCAAGGGCGTTAAAAGGGCGGCCCGAGTTAGCAGTAACCACCGGCGAGAAGATGAAATCACCCAGCAGCGAGCCGGCCAAGCCTCCGGCCTGGCTGCTGTGCCACGGCGACATCAAGACGGCGCTGGCCACTACGCGGTGTTTTTGATGGAAGGCGCTGAGCGCCCGTTCGGCCCGCGCGTTCAACTGATCGTGCGGCTGGAAGTCCGTGTTGAAGTCCGTCACTTCGTCCATCGCCTTGCTGAAAGTGTAATGCGCCATGAAGGCGTGGCGGCCGCGCATGCGGCGCGCAAGTTGGGCGGTCATGGCGTGATAAAAAGAGTTGGCCGTGGATTCGAAGATGTTCAACTGCGAAATCATGGGGTTGTAAAAGCCGAAGGTGGGCGTGCCATCGGCCAGACGTCCAGAATAGTAGAGATTGCGGTCAAGGATGCGCACGATGTGTGCCGCACGGTTGAAGTTGTAGGCCACCGACAGGGACATGTTCTCCACGGCGCGCTCGATTTCGAAGCTGGCCTGGTGAGCATAGGGGTTCACAAAACCGGTAGCAATGCCGAACACCACCGACAGCGGGGTGTTCGGTCCCGGGTGCAGGCCGAACTGAGCGATATCGGATCGTGTGATGGAGCGCCGGCCGAGGATGCCTTGCGCCAGCAAGGTCCGGTAAATGTCGGCTGATGTGAGCGTCTTGCCGGTCAGCGGATTATTCATGCCGGGCAGGCCGGTCAGCGGCACAAACACCTGGCCGATCTGCTTGCCGGCCAGCGTGTCGGCCACATTCGCCACCTGGAGGTTGTTTTGCGAATAGTACATCCCATAACCACCGCGGATAACCGTCCGGTTGTCGGCGGTGGGAGTCCAGGCAAAGCCGAAACGCGGAGCGATGTTATTGGGGTCGGTGCCCAATATC
>CAYSBM010000133.1:2889-7962 GCA_964429095.1 uncultured Solibacteraceae bacterium
AGGCGGGGGTGCAACCGGTAGGTGTCCTGAATGAAAAAGTTGTAGCGTTTGGACCAGCCCACCCAGTTCGGGTCGCCGAAGCCTTGCTGGTAAAACTCCGGCAGCCCCAGGTTATAAGCTTGCAGCGAGGAGATACCTGCCGACAAGTTGGGGATCAGGCCGCTTTGGCCCAGGGCGGCCAGAGTGGATGCCAGCCCGGTGGAGAAGTTCGGGTTGCCGGTGGCCTGATTCAGAACTTCGCCCAGAGGCACGCGCGAGCCGAAACTGAAACGCCCGCTGAAGAAGGTAGCCGAGTCGACGACGTCTCGCACGGGAGCGATTTCACCTCCGAACTTTACGTTATGCCTGCCGCACAGGTAATTCATGTTCTGTTTCAAGTGCGCCTGGCGCTCGTAGGTGCGTGAAGGCAGAAAGATTTCGCGTCCAAATAGGCCATAGCCGGTAATATTGATTTCGGGTCCGAAAGGGTCGGTGGGAATGACGGCAATGCGGTTATAGGAAATCGAAGCGCGGGTCTCGCTCACCCATCGCTGGTTTACGACCCAGGTATCGGTGAGCATCCACGTGCCGTCCAGCACGTTCACGCTGCGCCCGCGGTTGAAGGCCAGCAGGGCGCCAAACTGGGCGTTCTCGCTGGGATTGTCGGTCAGGTTTCCGCGCAAGAAGATGCTATGGTTGCCGCTGAAACGGTGGTCCAGCCGCAGAGACGCCTGGTTGCTGGTCTCTTTGAAGGGGAAGTTGCCACTGTTGGAATCGAACAGTTTCAAGGTAGCCGGATAATTGTTGGGCACCAACGCCTTGTTCATGGTGACGGCAAGACCTTGCAAGCTGGGGTTGCCGCTGGCGTTGAAGAAGTCGACCAGCTGCTGCTGCGAGGCCGTGAGCTTGCCGAATACGGCGCGGTCCTGGTAGATGGGCACGAAAGCGGTTTCGCGCCGGTTGAGGCGCTCGTAAGCCAGGAAGAAGTGCGTCTTGTCTTTGACAATGGGACCGCCGAGAGTAGCTCCCGATTGCACACGCGTGTAAGCGGATTTTTCCGGATCGAAGTAATTCCGTGCCTGAATGGCCCTTTGGCGCAGAAAGCCGAATAGGTTGCCATGATACTCATTGGTGCCGGACTTAGAAACTACGTTGATAGCTCCGCCGAAACCTCCGCCGATCTCGGCTGAAAAACTGTTGCGGTTGACTTGGAATTCCTCGACCGCCTCCTGGCTAAGTGCGGGGCGCACACCTCCCGAGTTAATAAAGTTCTCTACGCCGTCAATTGAGAAAACGTTGCCCCGCCCATTGCTGCCGCCGAAACTCAAACCGGACTGCGGCGTTTGGGCTACGCGGAAATCCGAGCCGTCCACCATGTCGTTGGTCTCCACCACGCCGGGGGTCAGCAACGCCATATCCAGGTAGTTGCGCCGGTTGATCGGCAAGGAACGAATTTGCTCGAATTGAATAGTGCTGGCCTGTTGAGTACGCTGGGTCTCGACCACCGGCGCGTCGGCCACCACGTTCACCTCAGTGGAGATTGGGCTAAGGTCCAGAGTTATCGGCAGTTGAACCGTCTCGCCGACGTGGAGTTCAATGCCCTCCACAACCTTGGTGTTGAACCCAGCGGCTTCAATACGCAGACGATACTTGCCAGGCTGCAAGGCGGGCGCCAGGAATTCTCCCTCGGAATTCGAAGCCAGGGTGCGCGAGGCACCTCGGTCCTGGTCCGTTACAGTGACGGTGGCCTTGGCGATGGCCAATCCTGTGGCATCCAAAATCTTCCCTTTAAGATCAGCAGAGGCCACCTGAGCCTGCCCGAAGGCGGTCGTGGCGGCCAAGAGCAGCGCACTGAAGTATCGATACATTTCCGGCGTCCTCGCGGCGCAAAGCCAAAACGTTTGACTATAGTATCATTGAAGCCAAGGTAAGGTAAGCTCCTATGCGCAAGATCGCCCTTTTTTTCCTGGCTGTCGGCCTGCTCAACGCAGCGGGACTCCGCGCGGGCGCCGGCAAGATCAAGATTACCCCGGAAACCCCTATCTGGCTGTCGGGTTATGCCGCCCGCACCCACCCGTCGGAAGGCGTTTTACACGATCTGTGGGCCAAAGCGCTGGCCTTGGAAGACGGCAAGGGGCGCCGGGCGGTCATCGTCACCATGGATCTGATTGGGCTGCCGCGCTCGATTTCCGATGCCGTGGCTGCTCGGGCGGCCAAGCAGTACGGATTGGAACGGTCCCAGCTTCTCATGAACTGCTCCCATACTCACACGGGCCCGGTGGTGCGGCCGAACCTATCCAGTATGTACGAGCTGAGCTCCGAGCAGACCGCGATTTTGGTGGAATACGCCAAGTCCTTGGAAGATAAGCTGGTTAGCGTGATAGGCGCGGCGCTGGGCGATCTGGCTCCAGCCCGGCTGTTTACCGGCCACGGCCAAGCGGCGATCGCCATCAACCGGCGCCAGCCGACGGCCAAGGGCGTTATCATCGGGCTGAATCCGGAGGGCCCCACCGACCGGGATGTGCCGGTTCTGAAGGTCGCATCCATCGACGGCAAACTGAAGGCGGTCTTGTTCGGCTATTCCTGTCACAACACAACCTTGACCGGCGAGCACTACAAACTCAGCGGCGATTACGCCGGCTTTGCGCAGATCAACTTGGAAAAGACGTATCCCGGCGCCACCGCCATGTTCATGCAACTATGCGGGGCAGATCAGAATCCCCATCCGCGCGGAAAGTTGGAACACGCCGAGCAACACGGGCAGACGTTGGCGAGGGCGGTGGAGGACGTGCTCAAGGGTGTCATGAAGCCGGTGCGCGGCAACATCCGGACGGCATTCCTTACCACCGAGCTTACTTTCAAACCGCACACGCGGGAACAGTTCCTCGAGGAACTGAACAGCAAGGACAAGTTCCGCGTACGCCGCGCTCAGGCCATGCTGCGAACCTACGACGAAGGCCGTCCTTTGCGCAAGATCTCCTACCCGGTGCAGGCCATCCGCCTGGGGAAAGATTACACGGTTCTGGCGCTCGGTGGTGAAGTGGTGGTGGAATACGCGCTGCGCGCTAAACGGGAATTTCCCCAAGAAAATCTGGTGGTGGCGGGTTATTCCAACGAGGTTGCGAGCTATATTCCCTCGCTTGCGGTTTTGCGGGGCGGCGGGTATGAGCCGGACTTCAGCCAGATTTATTACGGCTACCCCGGACCGTTCACCGACGACATCGAAGAGACCATCTTTGCCGCCATCCACAAGGTGATGGCGCGCGTGGGCGTCAAATAGCGTCTACGCCATATGCCACTGGCCGCCGATGTGGTTGATGGCCACACGGTCGGCTTGGTTTCCGGCGGCGGCATAGAACCGCTCCAGCGGTTCATCTAGAGGCTCGCGGCTCAGTGGAAAAGTCCGGTGGTGCACGGGGATGAAAAACTCGGCGCGCGCCTGATTGCCCATGCGCCAGGCCTGCTCGGGAGTGCAGTGGTAGCGCACCCACGGGTCATAAGCGCCGATGGGCATGATGGCCAGATCGAACGGCTTGGATCCGCGCACTTCAAGAAAAGCGTCTGTGTCGGCTGTGTCGCCACCGAAAAGGATGCGATAGCGTCCGGCTTCCAGCGTGTAAGCGTTATAGCCACGGTAAATATCCGAGCGCATTCGCGCGCCCCAGTGATTGACGCGAAACGCCTTCAAGGTGACGGGGCCAACACGGGTGTTCTGCCCCCAGCCGAGTTCCCGCGTTTCGAGGAAGCGGTTCGCCCGGAACAGGTCGCTGGTGGCTGCGGCGGTGACCACCGTTGTGGCGGGGCTTTCCAGCCGCCTGAGCGAGGGAATATCCAGGTGATCCATGTGAGCGTGGGAGAGCAGGATCAGGCCGATGGGAGGCAGTTCTTCAATTGACAGGGCCGGCTCGACCAGCCTCTTTATCCCCAGGGTGAACAAGCCAAGGCTAAGACCCGCGCGCCGGCTGAACACCGGATCCGTCAGGATGGTGAAGCCGTCCACTTTAAGCAAGACCGTAGTGTGCCCGATCCATGCGGCATGAACCCCCGTATCAGGCCACAGGGAGGGGTTTGGACGGGCGGGCGGCCCAGCAACAGGCCGGCTAAGATCGCGGGCGAACTGTTTCCAAAACATCGGCGCGGGCCGGTATAGGGCGGTTGCCGCTCCGGCCAGTCCCGCCGCCCCCGCTGCCGCAATCACCATCCCCCGTGAGATCCGCCCTCGCTGTTTAAGACGGTCACTAACCATCAATTCAATTCTATGGATGCATGGGGGTGACCTAGGGGTGCAGGAGGCGGCGGCCTTTATAAAGCGTAGATAATGATGGTATATGCTCCGCTGTGCAGCTACCCTCCCGATGCTCATTTGTCTCGTTATCTCAACCGGTTGCCGCAGCTCAGGAACCAATTCCGGACTCGGCGCCGGAGATTCGAACCCGGTTGCAGTAAAGGTCCGCAAGGCACGTAGCGTGATGCGCCCGGCCACGGTGCTGGCCAGCGGCTCGGTGGAAGCGCGTGAGACCGCTAACGTGGCTTTTCAAGTGCCTGGCCGGGTGGCGAAGGTATGGGTGGAGGAAGGCGCGATGGTCCGTCAGGGGCAACTGCTGGCGGAATTGGATGCCGCCGACTACGAGTACGGCGTGCAGGCTGCTGCCGGGCAACTGGGCATGGCGGAGGCCGCCTGGCGCAAAGCGCAAACCGGCGTCCGCGCTCAAGAGTTGGAGCGCGCGCGGATCGCCTTGCAGCGGGCCGAAGACGAATACCGGCGCATGAAGCAACTTTACGATGCCAGAGCTCTAGCCCCCAATGACTTTCGCAAGGCCGAGGCCGCCTATTTGGCGGCTCGCGAACAGTATTCCGAGGCTCGTGAGGGGGCCCGGCAGGAGGACAAAGCAGCAGCTCGCTCGGCACTGGAGCAGGCCCAGGCTGCCTCGCGCATGGCTCGCAAACGCCTGGCGGACACCAAACTTCTGGCTCCCATTTCCGGCATGATCGCCCGGCGTGGAGTGAATGCCGGCGAAACCGTAGCTGCCGGCATGCCGGTGTTCACCATCGTGGATCTCAACCCGGTGAAAGTGCGGGTGGGTGTTCCCGAAA
>CAYSBM010000134.1:0-3726 GCA_964429095.1 uncultured Solibacteraceae bacterium
TATGTGTCCTGCCAGACGCCGTGTACGGTCTTCGCCCAGCGCCACAAAAACATCACAGAGCTTCATCAAAGCCAGCGTAGCATACCGGGTGCGTTACAATGAGACAGTTTGGTCCCCTTTCCGCGATCATGAGCAATCTCATTGTGCTTGGCGCCCAGTGGGGCGATGAAGGCAAAGGTAAGGTCGTTGACCTGCTCTCGGAGCGATTCGACGTAGTGGCGCGATACCAAGGCGGCCACAACGCCGGCCACACCGTCTACATCGGCGGCCGTAAGTTTATCTTGAAGCTGATTCCCAGCGGCATCCTGCGGCCCGGCAAACTGGCCGTGATCGGCAACGGAGTCGTCATCGATCCGGCTGCGCTGCTCGAAGAAATCGACGCCCTGGAGGCGGCCGGCATCCAGGTGAAAGGACATCTGGCAGTCAGTAACCGGGCGCACGTCATTTTTCCGCTGCACCGGATGGTGGAGAAAATGTCCGAGGCGCGCCCGGATCGTGTGGCGATCGGAACCACGTCACGCGGCATTGGACCTTGTTACGAGGACAAAGTCGGGCGGCGCGGCATCCGTATGGCCGACCTGATCGACAAGGAAGCTTTTCCAGTTCTGTTCAACTACCTTGCCGAAGACAAACAGACTCTGGCGCGGGCCTTCGATATCCACGAAACTGTGGATTTCGACCAGGTGCGTGCTCAATACGCCGTCTACGCTGAGCGTTTGGCGCCGCTAGTTTGTGATACCGCCATGCTGCTTAACCGCGCCATCCGCGACGGCAAACGCGTCTTGTTTGAGGGTGCACAAGGCACCATGCTGGACATCGACCACGGCACGTTTCCCTTTGTAACCTCCTCCAACGCGACCGCCGGCGGCGCTTCCACGGGCGCAGGCGTGCCTCCAACGAAAATCCATGGCGTGCTGGGCGTCTCCAAAGCCTATATCACACGCGTGGGGGCAGGGCCATTCCCGACCGAGGACCGCGGCCCGGCAGGAGATCAACTGAGAAAAGTGGGTCACGAGTTTGGGGCCGTCACCGGCCGCCCCCGGCGATGCGGCTGGTTCGACGTTCCTCTGCTGCGTTACACCGCCATGATCAACGGCTTCGACAGCCTCATCATCACCAAACTCGACGTGCTGGACGCCCTGGATCAGATCCCGGTCTGCATCGGCTACCGCTTGAACGGTCAACCCGTCAGCGAAATGCCTGCCACCCGGGACGGGCTGTACAAGGTGGAGCCAGTCTACGAGTATCTGCCAGGGTGGAAGGTGCCCACCAGAGCTGTCAAGCAGTACCAGGACTTACCTCCGAATGCTAGAAATTACCTGAATTATCTTTCGGAAATGGTTGAAACAGAAGTAGGTTGTATATCTGTTGGGCCGGACCGGGACCAGACCATCCTGGTCCCCGGCTCCAGGATGGAAAAGCTGCTCTCGGCGAGCGTCAGCTAGTCTTCACTCTAGGAAACACTTTCCGGATCGCGGCCACGATGTCCGCGATGTCGCTATCGCTGTATTTGGGATCAATGCTGGGACCGGCGTAACGGCTCACGATGGAAGCCGAACGCCGGCATACTTGGGGTCCGTAGACCATGGTCTTGCCGCGCGCCGTCTGAAAAGATGGCCAGTTGGGGCGCGGCGGAACTTTCTTCTCGATGAACGGCAGGGCGGGCAACAATGTGGCGCTGCCGGGCCGCGTGACCGGTACGCCTTCGGCTCTCATGCCCTTGATGAAGTTGTCACATTCGGCAGGCGTGTCAAAACCCAAGAAGACAATGGCTCCGGGATCTCCTTCCGGATCGGCCCGCACCCGGAAACGGATACCCGGCAGGTCGGCGACTCCCTGATAGACGCGACGCGATCGAGCTCGCACATCGGCCAGAATGCGGTCCAACTTGCGTAATTGTGAGAGAGCTATGCTTGCCGTTAACTCATTCATTCTCAAGTTTGTGCCTGGAAAACCTTCAAGTTTCGCTTTACCAAGTATCTGCTCGTGGTAGGGCCGCAGACCTCCCACATCGTGATAGCGCACCGCGCGCTCGTATAGCAGCGGGTCGTTGGTCGCGACCACACCTCCTTCACCTGCGGCTATGGGTTTTGTGATCTGCAAGCTGAACATGCCAATATCGCCGATCGAACCTACCGGACGCCCCTTGTAAGTCGAACCCATGCTCTGAGCGGCATCCTCGAACACTCTGATGTTGTGCTTGCGGGCGATGGCCATGATGCGGTCCATATCGGCCGCCACTCCTCTCAAATGCACCACCATGATGGCCTTGGTGTGCGGTGTGATATGGCGTTCAATATCGTCCGGATCAATGCTGAACGACTCGTCGATTTCGGCGAACACCGGCAAAGCACCCGCGAGCACGATGGTGTTGTAGCAGGAAACAAACGTCCAGGAGGGTAGGATGACTTCCTCGCCCGGGCCTACCTCGAGCGCCGCCATGGCAGCATCCATGGCGCCCGTACCGGTGGCCACCGCCAAGGCGAACTTCGTGCCCATGCGAGCGGCAAATTCACGCTCAAAAGTTGCCGCCTTTGCCGGAGACTCCGGTCCGTGTCCGTAATAGCGGAACGGGTTGCGCGCAGTGAGAACCTCCGAGATCTGCGTGCGTTCCTGCGCGTCGTAATATTGGGTGCCCCAGTAGGAAGAGATCAGCGGTTCTTGGCGCACCGGCTGGCTGGCGCTTGTGGCAGTGGATGTGGCCGCCGTTGTAGCGGCCAAAAATTGTCTACGTTTCAAACCGTTCATTCCTTTCATGGGACAGGATAACGTGTCTCGTTGGTAGAATGTTGTACTCGATTGCATGCAGAGGCTTATGATCAAAATGTCCTGTTTATGTGCCCGGCGGCTGGCTGCGGCGCTGCTGGCGGCCGGCGTGGCGCTTGGGGCGCCGTCAGGGGGTACCGCTCTTGACGATTACGTCGCCAAGCCTGACCCGGCCTACAAGTTTCATCTCGTAAACACTATCTCCGGCGACGGCTTTACTGCCTATGTATTGGAGATGGTTTCCCAGAACTGGCGCAGCCAGAACGAGGTCGATCGCCCTTTGTGGAAACACTGGCTGACTGTCACCAAGCCGGACAAAGTGACCGCTTCCACCGCGCTTCTTTTCATCGGCGGCGGAAGCAACACGAGCGCCGCGCCCGCCAAAGTTGACCGCACCGTCTCCGGTATCGCCAAAGCCACCCAGACTGTTGTGGCCGAGTTGCGCATGATACCGAATCAGCCCTTGGTATTCTCCGGTGAAACGCGCCAGCGGAAGGAAGATGAGATCATCGCATACACCTGGGATAAGTTCCTCCGTACGGGCGATCCTCTCTGGCCCCTGCGCTTGCCCATGACAAAGGCCGCGGTTCGCGCCATGGATACGATCACGGCGTTTGCTGCAACGCCCGAATTTGGCGGCGTGAAAGTCGATCGTTTTGTGGTCACGGGAGGCTCTAAGCGCGGCTGGACCACCTGGACTACGGCCGCCGTGGACAAGCGTGTAGTGGCGATTATGCCCCTGGTGATCGATTTGCTGAACATGGAAAAATCCATGATTCACCATTACCGGGCATACGGTTTTTGGGCGCCGGCGATCCAGGATTATGTGGAGGCCGGAATTATGGATTGGGTGGGCCGTCCTCAATTCCAAGCCCTGATGAAACTGGTGGAGCCATATGAGTACCGCCAGCGCTACACCATGCCGAAATATATTGTGAATGCGGCCGGCGACCAGTTCTT
>CAYSBM010000134.1:3736-7960 GCA_964429095.1 uncultured Solibacteraceae bacterium
CTGGCAGTTCTATTTCGACGATTTGCCGGGAGAGAAGTACCTGCGCTATGTCCCAAACACGGATCACTCGCTGAAAAACTCCGATGTTGTCGACACCATGACGGCCTTCTATCAGTCGCTTCTCTCCGGTAGTCCGAGGCCGGAATTCCGCTGGAACATCCAAAAGGATGGAACCATTCGGGTCCATTGCAGAACGGCGCCAACCGAAGTGAAGCTCTGGCAGGCGACCAATCCCAAAGCGCGGGACTTCCGGCTGGAGACGCTGGGTGCGGCCTATAAGAGCACGGTGCTCACGGGTAAGAACGGCGTCTACACTGCGCGGGTGGAAGCGCCGCCTGCGGGCTTCACCGCCTACTTCATAGAGATGACGTTCCCCGGTCCGGGCAAGCGCCCCTTTAAGTTCACCACCGGCGTCCGGGTGACGCCGGACAAGTATGTAGCCGCGGCTCCGAAACCCGGCGTCCGCTGAGTTCCGCCCCGCGTCAAGCTTTTGGCGGCGGGCAATTATTTGGCGGCAGAGCCGTCCGTCAAGAATCTCGCAGCCAGCGTTTGCAGCACCGCTTCAGAGCGCGTTTGCGCCGCCGCTAGGTTTTGCTCGCGCACCAGTTGTAGTTCGCGGGTGGTGATTTGAACCTCGCGCGGCGCCTTCACCCCGAGTTTCACCTTGGTACGGCGGATGTCCAAAATGAAAATCTCGACCGCATCGCCAATCAAGACGGACTCGCCCTGGCGCCGGAAAGTTACAAGCATCTGACAGCCTCGCTGTGGGTGTCCAGCCTATGGCGGTGGGAGTATTCGCTCTCCACCATGATGGGCTGCCGGCCGCGGCGCGTTTGGAGGTTGATCACCAGCGGCGCCAGCAAGTTAGCGGTCACCGTGGCGTCCTCAGCTATCGAAATGATGGTCAAACACAACACCTCGCGGCCCATCACCGGTTGCTGATCCGGGCGCAATTGCAACGCTTCCAGATCTTCGGGTGGGATCGCCAACCGGAAACCGGGGCAGGCCGCCTGCGCAGGCAGCGTAATAAAGCAAAGGTCCGGCTGCTCCAGGCTTTGCAAGAAAACCAGCGGTTCAGTGGCTGGCTGCCGTAGCACCAGAAAACATCGCCGCTGTTCAAAGCCGGGCAGCCCGTCGGGAAATTCAACCACGGCGTCAGCGCTGTATTCCAGCGTGCCGAAGTATTTCGTGGCGGTCTTGTTCATCATGCACTCTCTTGCCTTCGCGCTCGCACTCCGCAGTGCATGAGCACGCCGTTTTCCAATTCATCTTTGGCTTTGGCGCGCCGATTGCAATCAGTCTGGCGGGGCACAGATGATGGCCGCTTCGGTATGCGTATTTGTCCAGGCCCGGATGAGTTCCGCGCGTTTCCCGGGGAAGGTGCTGGCGCCGCTTTTCGGGCGTCCGTTGGTTCAACATGTGCTGGCGGGTGTGCGGCAAGCTCTGCCCTGGAGCACCGGCATCGTCCTGCTTACCAGCGAGGAGCCCTCCGACGATCCGCTGGCCGTTTACGCCGCGGCGCTGGGCGTCAAAGTATTCCGCGGTCCTTTGGAGGATGTCTTCGAACGGTTCCGCCGCGCCATGCTTGTCTACCATCATGATTATGTTCTCCGGCTTTGCGCCGACAGTCCTTTCCCCAACCACAATGTTCTTCGCACTGTCGCCGGTTTCGCCCGCGGCAGCTCTTATGACCTGGTGACCACAACCTTTCCTCGCACCTTACCACGGGGCCAAAACGCGGAACTGATTCGCACCCGGACATTTCTGGAGATCGACACGGGCAGCCTCACGGCGGAAGAGCGGGAGCATGTGACGGCCGTCTACTACCATCATCCCGAGCGTTACAGCATTTTGAATCTGGCCAGCGGGGAGACGTTGCCTAGCCCGGCCAGCCTGGCTGTGGACCGGCTGGAGGATCTCATGCGGTTGGAACGCTTGTCGCGCGCGGAGGTAGAGACCGCCACCCGGATCCAGCATCGCAATATGGGCAAAGCCAGCGAGGTGGCGGTCTAGTGCTGGGCTGCGCGGTCATTGGTTTGGGCGTCGGCGAACAGCACGCCAGGGCCTACGCCGCATTCCCCCACGCCCGTTTAACCTGGTTGTGCGACCTTGACCTCGAGCGCGCCAGGCGCCTGGCTCGGAGGTTGGGAGGCGGCCAACCAACCTCGGACTGGCGCCGCGTTGTGGAGGACCCTGCCCCCAGCGTCGTCTCGCTTGCCACATACCACGATGCGCATTTCTCCCAACTGGCTGGCGCTCTTCAGGCGGGCAAGCACGCCTTTGTGGAAAAACCGCTGTGCCGGAGTCTGGAGGAACTGCGCGAGGTGAAGCGGTTGTGGGAAGCGGCCGGACGTCCGCATTTGCAGTCCAACCTCGTTTTGCGCGCAGCTCCAGCGTACGCCTGGCTGCGCGAACAGATTCGCTCAGGCGCTTTCGGCCGGATCTATTCTTTTGACGGCGATTATCTGTATGGCCGCCTGTGGAAGATTACGCAAGGCTGGCGAAAGGATGTAGACCGGTATTCAGTCATGCAGGGCGGCGGCATCCACTTGGTCGCTCTAATGTTGTGGATTACCGGCGAAAAGCCCGGCTCGGCGGCCGCGGCGGGCAACCGCATCTCCACCGATGGCGCCGCTTTTCGCTATTACGATTTTGTTTCGGCCTGCTACCAGTTTCCTTCCGGCTTGATCGGCCGCATCAGCGCCAACTTTGGGTGCGTTCACCCCCACCAGCATGTGGTGCGGGTGTTTGGAACCCGGGCCACATTCCTGAATGACGACCAGGGCGCGCGGCTTCATTGGTCACGGGAAGCCGGAGGCACACCCCAATGGCTGGCGATGCAAGCTTTGCCTACCGGCAAGGGAGTCTTGATCGCCCCGTTCCTGGAAGCGATTTTGCGGGGCGAGGACTCCAGCGGCGCTGCCCAACAGGAGTTCGACCTGGCCAGCGTTTGTCTGGCCGCCGACCGGGCTGCGGAATCCGGCCGGTACGAGGAGGTTGTCTATGTCTAGCTTGAAAGCCATTCCTTTCGCCCGTCCCTGGATCAGTTCTCGGGAGCGTGAAGCGGTGATGGGAGTGCTCGACGGTCCGGTTCTCACCCACGGGCCGAGATGTCAGCAGTTCGAGCGGGAATTCAGCCGTTTTGTAGGGCCCGGATGTCACGCCGTAGCGGTGAGTTCCTGCATGGCGGCGTTGCATCTGGCGTACCTGGCGCACGGAATCGGCCCTGGCGACGAAGTGATCGCTCCGGCGATGACCCATGCCGCGACAATTCATGCCATCGAGTGGGTGGGCGCACGGCCGGTCTTCGCAGATTGCGACCCGCATACCGGCAATGTTACAGCCGAGACCGTGGCGGCGGCAGTCACCGCCCGGACCAGAGCTATTGCCTTGTTGCACTACGCCGGTATCCCCTGCCGTATGGAGCCGATCCTGGAACTTGCCCGCCGCAGTGGTCTGATTGTAATTGAAGACTGCGCCATTGCGCTCGGCGCGCGCTACAACGGCGTTCACGTCGGGCTAATGGGCGACGCTGGCTGTTTTTCCTTCTACCCCGCCAAGCATATTACGACCGGCGAGGGTGGCATGCTCATAACGCGGCACGCCGATTTGGCCGGGCTCGTAGCGAAGTTGCGCGCTTTCGGCGTGGACCGCGCCTTTGCGGAGCGCGAAACGCCCGGCTTTTACGACGTGCCCACGCTCGGTCTGAACTACCGCATGAGCGAGTTGCAGGCGGCGCTGGGATGCGCTCAGTTGGGGCGGCTAGACGAGAACCTGGCTCGGAGGCGTGCGAATTTCGAGCGGCTCAAGAGCCGGGTGCAGGCTTTACCGGGCGTGGCGGTAGTCGATTCCAGCGCTCCACAGGCGCACACCAGCCCGTATTGCCTGAGCCTGATCCTTGGCGAGCCGCACGCCGGCAGAAGGAACCTTCTGGCGGCGCGGCTGGCCGCAGCCGGCGTCGGCACGAGCATTTACTATCCGCATCCCGCGCCGCGCCTGAGCTACTACCGCAACAAGTACGGTTACCAGAGTTGGCGATGGCCCAACGCCGCCCATATCAGCGACCACTCGTTGGCCTTGCCCGTTGGGCCGCACCTGAGTGCGGAAGATATCGACTATATAGCAGACACGCTGTGCAGCATTTGGAGGGAGTTTGAAGCATGACCGGGATTCGGGGACGCCGGATCACATTAATCGGCGGTGCGGGATTTATCGGCCACAATC